>DAINCW010000019.1:20083-21859 GCA_036732205.1 Solirubrobacteraceae bacterium
CGAGCGCCCGCCGGCGTGCGCGACCACGACCGAGTCGTCGTCGCGCTCGGCAAGCGTGCCCTCCAGGCCTGGCTCGAGGCCCGCGGCCTTGAGGTAGCGCAGCAGGTCCTCGGCCTCGTTCTCGAAGCGCAGCACCGTGACCGACGCGCCGAGCTCGACGTCTGCGAGCGGCACGCCCTCGATCCGCGATCCGGCCGAGATCGGGTGGCCGTGGGGGCAGGTCTTGGCGTTGCCGATCGCGGCCAGCATGCGCTCCTCGAGGACCGGCGACATCGCGTGCTCCAGGCGCTCGGCCTCCTCGTGGACCTCGTCCCACGGGATGCCCAGGACGTCAGTCAGGAAGCGCTCGATGAGGCGGTGGCGGCGTACGATGCCCTCGGCGTGCCCGGCGCCCGTCGGCGTGAAGGAGATCGCGCGATCGGCGTCGCGCGTGACGTAGCCGTCGCGCTCGAGGCGGCCCAGCATCTCCGAGACGGTGGGGGCCGAGAGCTGCATCGCCTTGGCCACGTTGGCGCCCGTCATCGGCAGGCCGGCCTCCTGGAGCCAGAAGATCGTCTGGAGGTACTCCTCCTCGGCGACGGTCGCGTCGGCCACGCGGCCATCGTATGCGCTCGGACGCCGAGGCCGGGCATCACGGCGCTAGCGTCCCGCGCCATGGCGCTTCCGCTCTCGCCGCCCGTCCCGCCGCAGCTCGCCCGGTCGCGCGCGGCGCTGCCGGAGGGCGACGGGTGGGCCTACGAGCCCAAGTGGGACGGGTTTCGCGCCATCGCCTTCGTGGACGGCGACGACGTCTACCTCCAGTCGCGCAACGGCAAGCCGCTGCGGCGTTACTTCCCCGAGCTGGCGTTCCCCGAAGGCCAGTACGTCGTCGACGGCGAGATCGTGATCTTCGCGGAGGGCGGGCGCCAGGAGTTCGGGCTGCTGGGCGAGCGCATCCATCCGGCTGCGTCGCGGATCGCGATGCTCGCGGAGAAGACGCCGGCGCGGTTCGTCGCCTTCGACGTGCTGGCCAGCGGCGGCGAGGAGCTCCTCGGCCTGCCGTTCACGCAGCGGCGCGAGGCGCTGGAGGCACTGGTGGACGCGCCGATGGACCTGACGCCGTGCGTGCACGACCCCGCGGAGGCGCAGCCGTGGCTGCACGACGCGGAGGGCGTGATCGCCAAGGAGCTCGACTGTCCCTACCGGCCGGGCGAGCGGACGGGCTGGGTCAAGATCAAGCGGGTCCGCACGATCGACGCGGTCGTCCTCGGCTGGCGGCCGGGCAAGGCCGAGGGGACCCTCGGCGCGCTGATTCTCGGCCTGTACGACGAGCACGGCGAGCTGCGGGAGGTGGGGCACTCGTCCGGGTTCACGGCCAAGGAGAAGCGCGAGTTGCCGGAGCGTCTTGCGCCGCACGAGACGGGAGAGCGCGGCAGCGGCGAGCCATCGCGCTGGACGCACGGCCGCGAGCTCGAGTGGGTGAAGCTGCGCCCGGAGCTCGTCGTCGACGTCACCTTCGACCACGTGAGCGACGGCCGGATCCGCCACGGGGCCAAGGTGCAGCGCTGGCGCGAGGACAAGGCCCCGCGCGAGTGCACGATCGACCAGCTCGACAGCTAGGCCTTCTTCGCGCGCTGCTGCGCTGGTGGTCGGCCGTGCGGCGTCGGTGAGCGCCCCTTCGGGCGCGACGAACGACGGGCTTTCGAAGGGGCGAGCAGCGGGGATGCGGCTCCCGCTGATGCGGGTTCTGGGCGCAATTGGTGCCTGGGGGTCGTATACCAACCCTTAGACACCAAT
>DAINCW010000020.1:0-21649 GCA_036732205.1 Solirubrobacteraceae bacterium
GGCCACCCAGCCCGGCACGTGCCGCGCGCGCCGGCGCGGCGCTCGCGGTCCAATCGGGCGCGACGGGCGTGACGCGCAGCAGCGCGTTCCACGTGGCGGTGTCGGCGACGCCGGTCACCGGCAGGCCCGCGCCGGCCTGGAACTGCGAGACCGCCTGCTTGGTCGCCGCGTCGAACGTGCCGTTGACCTTCACGGACTGGCCGGCTCCGTTGAGGTGCTCCTGCGTCCAGACGACGAGGTCGCCCTTCCCGCCGGAGCCGAACGTCGCGTCGTCGGCGGCCGGCGCAGGCGGCGCCAGCGCGCCGAGCGGCTGCGCGATCGCGTCCCACGCCGCGGGCTTGGCCTCCTGCCAGTCCCACCAGCTCACGCCCTGTGAGCCTTCGGCGGCCACGAGCTGGCGGAAGCGCACGACGTCCGCGCTCGGCGGGTCGTGGTAAAGCTGGCCCAGGGGGACGATCGGGCGCCCGTAGGGACGGTTGAAGCGGTAGGTGTGGTTGACCACGGCGTCGAGGCCGCCGCCGATCTCCTTCCAGTAGATCTGCGGCGCGTTGAACTGCGCGCCACCCGGCCCGAGGAACACCGAGAAGGGAAGGCCCGGGTGGTAGTCCACGTACGGGAAGCTCGTCAGGGCGACCGGGTAGGCGGGGCCCACCGCGCTGCGCAGCGCGGCGATGTAGCGCTGCGCCGCCGCGTAGCGCCCCTCGTACTGGCTCTCGGCGTCGATCACGAGGCAGTCGGCGCCGATCTGGACGGCCTGGGCGCCGCGCTGCGCCTCGACCACGGGCTGGTTTCCGTACACGTACTGCCAGGCGCACACGTGCAACCCCGCCGCCTTGAGGGTCGCCACGAGCTGCGGCGAGAACTGCGCCCACGCCGAGGTGCCGTCCGAGCTCTTGATGAACAGCGTCGAGATCCCGTGGCTGTGCGCCTGGGCCGCGATCGCCGCCAGGTCGCCGCCGCTGGACTTCGGCAGCTCCCAGATCCACATGCCGTTGCCGTCGAAGGCGGTCTGAGTGGCGCCGCCGTTGGCCGGCGCCTGCTGGGCCGCCGGTCCCGCGACGCGCATGGGCGAGATCGCGTTGGAGTGGCGCCCGAGGCGGTCGCGCACGTAGATCACGCCGCCGATCGCGTCGGCGGGCACGATCACGCTGGCCGTCGTCCGGCTCACGACCCGCGCGGCGACGCTGCGGCGACGCCCGGACGCGCTGATCGGGAAGACGGCCCGCATGCCGCCGCTGAACCGCGTCCCGGTGATGCGCAGGAGGCCTCCGGACGCAACCGTCTGCGCATCGCCGCAGGAGCGCAGGCACGCGATCGACGCGATCCGCGGCGCCCCGCGGACGGCGGCGGCCGCCGGTGGGGCGAGCGCCAGCACGGCCGACGTGGCGGCGAGCAGCGCGATGCGGCGATGCCGTCCGGGGGTCGGCATGGCCCGAATCATGGGGGACGACCCTAAAGGCGCTCTGCGAAGCGCTGGCCCGGCGCGGGCCGATGCCCGTTCGTCGCCACGGGCGCGGTGTCCTCGCCGCGGTACGGGCCCGGCTTGGGGCGCGGCTCGCCGCCCGGGAACGCCAGGCGCAGGATCGTCCGCTGCACCATTCCGAGCTGCTTGAGAAACGGTCCCGAGTTGTAGGGCAGGTCGTAGCGCTCGCACAGCGCCTTGACGCGCGGCGCGATCTCGGCGTAGCGCGTGCTCGGCATGTCGGGGTAGAGATGGTGCTCGACCTGGTAGCCGAGGTTGCCGCTGATGACGTGGAAGAGCGGGCCGCCCTCGATGTTCGCCGCGCCGAGGAGCTGGCGGACGTAGAAGCCGCCGCGCGTCTCGTCGGCGACCTCCTCCTCGCTGAAGGTGTACGTCTGGTCGGGGAAGTGGCCACAGAAGATGATCGCGTAGGACCACACGTTGCGGACCACGTTGGCGGTGGCGTCGGCGGTCAGGGTGGAGCGGAACGGCCGCCGGAACGAGCGGCGCTCGATGAGCTCGCGGACGATCCCGTGGCCGGCCACCGGGCCCGACCGATTCACCCTGCGGCGCACCCCGTCCAGCGCCCGGCGCGAGCGCGACCTCTGGGCCGAGCGGCGCGATGCCACGGCCGCCTCGATGCCCAGCGAGATCAGCCCGCTCAGCGCCGGGAAGGCGATGTAGTCCTTGACGATCTGCTGGCGGCCCTTGCGCGCCATGCCCTTCAGCTCGCGGCGGATCTGCGCCTTGGACTTCTCGCCCTTCTTGATCGCCTCGAAGTCGAGGTCGTGCGACGCGACGCCCCACTCGAACAGCGCCGCGAGCACCAGGTTGTAGAGCGGCTGGAAGAGGTAGACCGGATTCCACTTCTGGTGCGGGTCGATCCGCATGATCTCGTAGCCGAGATCGCGGTCCTTGCCGCGGATGTTCGTGTAGGTGTGGTGGATGTAGTTGTGGGAGTGCTTCCAGGCCTCGGCGGTCGAGGCGGAGTCCCAGTCCCAGGTCGTGGAGTTGATCTGGGGATCGTTCATCCAGTCCCACTGGCCGTGCATGACGTTGTGGCCGATCTCCATGTTCTCGAGAATCTTGGCCATCGAGAGGGTCGCCGTTCCCGCGATCCACGCCGGTCTGTAGCGCGACGCGAACAGCAGCACGCGGCCGAGCACGATGAGCCGGCGTTGCATCTCGATCATGCTCGTGATGTAGCGGCGGTCGCGCTCGCCGAGCTCGGCGAAGACCTCGTCGTGGATCGCGGCGAACTCCTTGCCGAGCTCTTCGAGCTGCTCGTCTGTCAGGCGCGCGAGCGGGCTTTCGATCATCGTGGTCATGGGGTCCTCGCTGGTGGGGTCAAAGAGCGATCTCGACGGGGCCTTCGGGGGCGTTCACGCACGTTCGCACCGTCTCTCCGTCCGAGCCCGAGACCCTGCCGGTCCGCAGGTCCCGGACCTTGCCCGAACACAAGCGCCCGACGCAGGTGTGGCAGATGCCCATGCGACAGCCGAAGGGCAGCGTAGCGCCGGCCTGCTCGCCGGCCACGAGGATCGGCTGGGTGCCGTCGCTGGAGGCCTCGATGTCGCTGTCGGTGAAGCGGATCGTGCCGCCCGCCCCATGCTCCGCGTCCTCCGAGCCGATGATGGGCTGGAAGCGCTCCATGTGCAGGCGGTCGCAGTCGGCGTCGCGGTCCCAGCGCTCGTTCATCGCGTCGAGCATCTCGGCCGGGCCGCTGATGAACGCCTCGCGCTCGCGCCAGTCCGGGCAGAGCTCGTCGAGGTCGTGCGGAGCCATGCGGCCCATCTCGTTCGTCAGCTGCTCGTGTAGGCGAAAGCCGGGATGGGGCTCCGCGAGCCGGCGCAGCTCGGCGCCGAAGATCACGTCGTCGCTGCACCGCGCGGAGTGCAGCAGCACGACGTCGTCCAGCGCATCGCGGCGGGCCAGGGCGCGCAGCATGCTCATGATCGGCGTGATCCCGCTGCCCGCGCTGATGAACAAAAACCGCTGGGGCAGGGGATCGGGGAGCACGAACGTGCCCTCCACGCCGCCGAGGCGGACGATTGACCCGCTGCGCGCGTGCCGGACGAGGAACGGCGAGACCTTGCCCACCTCGACGAGCTTCGGCGTGATGCTGATGCAGCCGTCGGGACGACCGGGGTCGGACGTCAGCGAGTACGCGCGCCAGTGGTGGATGCCGTCGACCACGACGCCGATGCGCAGGTACTGCCCCGGCTCGTGGCCCTCCCACTCCCAGCCGGGCTTGATGACGATGGTCGCCGCGTCGGGCGACTCGCGCTCGATGCGCTCGATGCGGCCGCGCAACTCCTGCGTGGACCACAGCGGGTTGATGAGCTCGAGGTAGTCGTCGGGCAGCAGCGGGGTGAACAGGGACCGCAGCCCGCGGAGCGCGCGGAGCCGCCACTCGGGGACCTTCGGCGTCGCGCCGCGCTCAGCCATGGCCACCACGGTAACGCCCGTCAACCATTCGCCACGCATCGCCGAGCAGGTCATCCCCGCTTTATGGCGCCGCGCTACCGTGCTGGGCAGCCGTGAACTCCTTGCGCACGATCTCGACGCGCAGGCTGCTCGCGCTCATCGCCGGCGTGGTGGCGCTGGTGGCGGGCGGGACGACGATCGCCCTCGCTGGCGGCAGCGGCCCCGTTCCGCCGGGCAAGCCCCTCGCCGATGCCGTCCACGATGCCCTCACGGGCTCCGAGCCCGCCGGCATCACCGCGCGCATCGAGTTCACCAACCATCTCATCGACTCGTCCGCGGTCCAGAGCGGCAACCCGCTGCTGGACGGCGCCACCGGGCGGCTCTGGCTCGGCAGCGGCCACCGGCTGCGCCTCGAGCTCCAGGGCTCACGGGGCGATACGCAGCTCGTCGTCGACGGCCGGACGGCGTCGCTGTACGACGCCGCGTCGAACGCCGTGTACCGGGCCGACCTGCCTCAGGGCAGCGACCAGGGCGCGGCCGACCAGCAGCCGGCCGACACGCACGCCCCGCCGGCGCTGGCCGACATCCAGCGCGGCATCGACCGTCTGATGGGGCACGCCGGCGTCTCCGGTGCCCAGCCCGGCGACGTGGGCGGGCGCCCGGCGTACACGGTGCGCATCTCCCCGAAGCAGGACGGCGGGCTCGTGGGGGCGGCCGAGCTGGCGTGGGACGCTGAGCGCGGCGTGCCGCTGCGTGTCGCGGTGTACGCGCGCGGCAGCGACGCCCCGGTGCTTGAGCTGCGCGCCACCGACATCGGCTACGGCCCCGTCGACGACTCCGTCTTCGCGATCAGCCCGCCGGCGGACGCCAAGGTCACCGACCTGACGCCCCAGAACCGCAGCGCGACCGCCGCCCGCTCGAGGGCCGACGCACGCGGAGCGCACGCCCGCGCGAAGCCCGTCACCGGCAAGCGCGGCGTCGCGGCGTCGCTCCCGTTCGCCCTCTCGGCGCCGGACACCCTGGCCGGCATGGCGCTCAACGAGGTGCGCCTGCTCGGCAGCGGCGACCATCCCGCCGCACTGGTCACCTACGGCCAGGGCCTGGGGGGCATCGCCGTCCTCGAGCGGGCCGCCGGCAAGGACGCACCCGCGCCGGTCTCAAAGCACGACGGCGAGCGCCCGGGAGTGACGCTGCCCACAGTGACGATCGGCGACGCCAAGGGCCAGGAGCTCGAGACCGCGCTCGGCACGATCGTGCAGTTCTCGCGCGCGGGCGTGAGCTATGTGGTCGCGGGGTCGGTCACCAGGACCGTCGCCGAAGCCGCCGCCCGTGGCCTCTGAGCACGGCGACGCTCCCGTCGAGGTCCGCGGGCTCGTCAAGCGCTACGGCGACGTGGTCGCGGTCGACGACGTCGACCTGACCGTCGACGCCGGCGACGTCTACGGCTACCTCGGCCCCAACGGCGCGGGCAAGACCACCACGCTGCGGATGATGCTCGGCCTCATCCGCCCCACCGCGGGCACCGTGCGGATCTTCGGGCGCGACCCCTCGCACAGCGTCCACGCCCTCGACGGCGTCGCCGGGTTCGTCGAGGCGCCGATGTTCTACCCGTACCTGTCGGGGCGCCGGAACCTCGAGCTGCTGGCCGCGTTCGACGGCGGCGAGTCGCCCTCGCGCATCGACGGCGCGCTCGACGCGGTCGAGCTCGCCGACCGCCAGGGCGACCGCGTCGGCGGCTACTCGCACGGAATGCGCCAGCGCCTGGGCATCGCCGGCGCGCTGCTGCGCGCGCCGAGGCTACTGCTACTCGACGAGCCGGCCACCGGCCTGGACCCCGGAGGCATGCGCGACATGCGCCGCCTCATCCGCCGCCTCGCCGACGAGGGCATGACCGTCCTGCTCTCCAGCCACCTGATGAACGAGGTCGAGGAGCTGTGCAACCGCGTCGCGATCGTGCGCGCCGGGTCGATCGCCTACGAGGGCACGATCGCCGAGCTCAAGCAGACCGCGGGTGCCTCCTACCGGCTGCGCACCACCGACGACGACCGGGCGCTGGAGATCTGCCGTGCGCAGCCCGGGATCACCGAGCCGCACCGCGAGGCCGGCGGATTGCGCTTCGTGGCCGACGAGCCGGCCGCGGCCGAGCTGTCCGTGGCGCTGGTCGAGGCGGGGGCGCTCATCCGCGCCCTCGTGCCGGAGACAGCCACGCTCGAGGACCTGTTCCTCTCGCTCGTCGAGGGCGACTCCGCCCGCGAGCCGGCCGCCGAGGCGGCGGTGGCGTGAGCCAGCCGTCCGTCGCCACCGTGTACCGCTGGGAGCTGCGCAAGCTGCGCTTCCAGAAGCGCACGTACCTCGGGCTCGGGGCGGCCGTCGCCGTGCCGATCATCTTCGTCGTCGCCACGTCGCTGCGCGGGGGCTCGGGCCCGCGCGACGTCGCGTTCGGGCGCTACATCCACGACAGCGGTCTGGCGATCCCGCTCGTGCTCCTGCTGTTCGGCGCGATCTGGATGTATCCGCTGATCACCGCGCTCGTGGCGGGCGACATCTTCGCGTCCGAGGACCACAACGGGACGCTGAAGACGATCCTCACGCGGTCGCTCGAGCGCGGGCAGATCTTCGCCGGCAAGGCCCTGGCCGCTGCCAGCTACGGGATCGCGGCCATCCTGCTCAGCGGGACCGTGGCGACCGTCGCGGGGTGCATCGCGTCCGGCTTCAACCCGCTGACGAGCCTGTCGGGCACGCGCGTCTCGGCGCCGAGCGCACTCGGGCTCGTGGCGGCGAGCCTGGCCGTCTATCTCATGCCGATCCTCGCGATCGCGTGCATCGGTCTCTTGCTCTCGGCCGCCACCCGCAACAGCGCGGCCGCCGTGGTCGGCACGCTGATGACGTCGCTACTCATCCAGCTCGTTGGGATCCTCCCAGGACTCGAAGGGCTCCACCCGTACCTGCTCAGCACGCAGTTCAACGCATGGCAGGGCCTGCTGCGCACCCCGGTCGACTGGGCGCCGATCGTCCGCTCGGCGTGGGTCTGCTCGCTCTACGGGATCCCTGCTCTGGCGGCCGCGTATCTCGTCTTCCTGCGGCGGGACGTCGCGGGCGGCTGACCGGGGCCCGCGGTGCTCGGTGGGGTCGCTATCGCGCTGGTGCTCGCCGCGACGGGCGGCCGTGTGGCGACGCTCGCCCCGCTCGCCGCGATCGCGCGGCGCGCCAACCTGCCCTGGCGGGTCACCGAGCTCCAGTCGGCCGTGTGCGGCGGGCGGCCCGGGCTGAGCGACGGTCGCACCGCGGCGCTGTGGCTGACGGACACGCTGTTCGCGCTGCTGCGACTCGGCGCCGCGCAGGCCGACGTCCACACGTGGGACCACGCGCGCTACGCGCTCTTCGCGCCCACGCGGGGCGGCGGCGCCATCGCCCGCCCACCGCTGGCCGGCCTGACCGCCTTCGCGCGCGCCGCACCGAGCGGCAGCCGCCTCGTCGCGGCCTCGGTCCGCGGCGGAGGTGGGCTGCGCGCCTGGGCGACGGTCGAGCCGTCGGGGCTTGTCAACGTGGCGCTGCTCGCCCCGGTGGCCGCCCGCGCGCGGGTCCGCGCCGGGACCGGGTCGGCCTGCGCGGTTGTGTGGAACAGCGCCGGGAGGGTCCGCACGCTCTGCCCGGTCGCGGGTGCCTACACCGTCTCCCTGCCCGCCCGCTCGATGGCGGTTCTGGGGGTCCCGGCGAGCTGACGCGCGCCCCATCGTGGTAATCGAGTGCGTCATGACCACGCTCCTGCTCACAGATCGCCCCGCGGACCACGTCCGCGCCATCACGCTCAACCGCCCCGACGCGCTCAACGCGATGACCGCCGAGCTGTGCTCGGCGCTCCACGACGAGCTCGCCGACATCGCGGGCGACCGCACGTGTCGCGCCGTCGTCCTCACCGGCGCCGGCCGCGCGTTCTGCGTCGGCCTCGACCTCCACGGCTACGGCGCCGCGCCGGGCAACGACGGCTCCGACGATGCGCGCAACCGGCTCGCCAACCAGGAGCACATGTCGCGCCTGATCCTCGGGCTGCGGGCGACGCCACAGCCGATCATCGCCGCCGTCAACGGGCCGGCGGCCGGCTTCGGGCTGGCGCTCACCCTGGGCAGCGACATCCGCTACGCCGCACGCGAGGCCGTGTTCCGCGCGGTGTTCCTCAACGTCGGGGTCTCGAACTGCGACATGGGCGTGAGCTGGCTGCTTCCGCGGCTGGTCGGCGCCTCGCGCTCGCACGAGCTGATGCTCACCGGGCGGCGCGTCAATGCCGAGGAGGCCGCGCAGATCGGCCTCGTTGCCGACGTCGTCGACGGCGACGCGCTGATGGAGCGCGCGCTGCGCGCCGCCGAGGAGATCGCGGCGTGGTCGCCGTGGGGCATCCGCCTGACCAAGCAGGGCATGTGGGCCGCGCTCGAGATCGCCTCCGAGCAGGCGGCCATCGAGTATGAGGACCGCCAGCAGATCATGGCCACGCACGGCGCGGCGCCGCGTGAGGCGGTCAGCGCGTTCCTGGAGAAGCGCCCGGCACGGTTCGCCGACTAGGGTCAGCAGCGTGACCACCGAGGGCGCGCACGCGTGAGGGTCGGGCTGCGCGGCGACGGGCCGCTCGACCCGTTCATCATCGCCACGGGACTCGTCCCTCAGCCCGTCTACGAGGGCTTCATGGCGTTCGCGATGGCGCGCGCGGTCATGGCCGGAACGTCCCTCGGCGTGTTCGCCGCGCTCGAGGAGCGCCCCGATGACGCCGAGGGGATCGCCAAGCGGCTCAGCCTCCAGGCCGACGGCACCGACGTCCTGCTGCACGCGCTGCACACGCTCGGCTACGTCGAGCGGCACGACGACGGGGCGTACGCGAACACCAAGGTGACGCGCCGCTATCTGCTGCCCGGCGAGCGGTCGGTCGAGGACTGGACCGCGTCGTTCTCCTACGACATGTGGGACACGTTCGCCGAGCTCGAGCGGGTCCTGCGCACCGGCGAGTCGCAGTCGATCCACACCAAGGAGGCCGACGACGGCTACTGGGAGCGCTACATGCGCGGCCTGCACCAGATCGCCCGGCTGGGTGCGACGCGCGTGGCGAAGATGCTGTCGCTGGGCGACCCGCGTTCGGGCCTGGATCTCGCCGGCGGCCATGGCGCCTTCTCGGTGGCGCTGTGCAAGCGCCACCCCGAGCTGCGCATGACGATCGTCGAGCTGGAGGGCGCCGCGCGCATCGGGCGCGCGATCGTCGCCGAGCAGGACATGGGCGACCGCGTGACGTTCGTCGTCGAGGACCTGTTCGAGTCCGACCTCGGCACCGGCCACGACGTCGTGATGGCCAACAACATCCTTCACCACTTCTCCGCGGAGGACTGCGTGCGCGCACTGCGCCGCGCGAAGGAGGCGCTGGCGTCCGGCGGGACGGTCGCGGTGGTCGAGCTGGAGCGCCCGCCCGAGGGCAAGCGCGGCGACCAGGTGGGAGCCCTGAGCGGGCTGCTGTTCTACGTGTCCAGCCGTGCGCGCACGTGGAGCGCGTCGTCGCTCGTCGGCTTCATGGAGGACGCGGGCCTCGAGCGCGTCAAGGCCCGCCACCACCCGGAGCTAGCCGGCTCCGTCCTCGTCGTCGGCCGCGCCTGACATCGCGCGGCGCAGCAGCTGCGCCGCCGCGAAGAGCATGAGGCCCGCGAAGCCCAGCTCGAGGGCGCGCTCGGGCAACGCGTTGGCCAGCGCGACGCCGCCGACCGCGCCGCTCGCCGCGAGCGCGCCGAGCAGCAGGCCGTCGCTCAGCCGCACGTTGCCGTACCGGCGCTGGCGCCAGGTGCCGACGAGCGCGATCGGCACGATCGCCGCGAGCGACGTCGCCTCGGCTGCCACCTGCGAGAGGCCCACCACCAGCACGAGCCCGGGGACCATGATCACGCCGCCCCCCACGCCGAGCATGCCCGACACGATGCCCGCGACCACGCCGACGACGATCAGCTCTCCGATCACTTGAGCACCAGGCCGATCGCAGAGGCGACGAGCAGCGCCGCGAAGAGCAGCGAGATCGTCCGCTGCGGGACGCGCTGCTGGAGCGCGGTGCCGATCACCACGCCGACAACGGCGGGCAGTCCGACGAGCGCGGCGTCGCGCCAGTGGACCTTCCCGTACGCCGCCTGTGCGGCGACGCCCACCGCCGCGATGACGATGATCGCGGCGAGCGACGTGCCGGTCGCCAGCCGCTCGCCATAGGCGAGCCAGAGGATCAGGAGGGGCACCATCACGGTGCCGCCGCCGACTCCGAACAGGCCGCTGAACACGCCGGCGGCCGTGCCGATCGCCGCGAGCTTGAGCACCCTGCTCTGCTGCGGCATGAGCGCCATACTAGGGCCGTGGCCGCCGCCCTGACGCTTGCCGAAGCGCTCCAGGCGCTACGCGCCGATCCGGCGCGCTCGGCGGTGCTCCTCGACGTGGACGGCACCCTGGCCCCCATCGTCCGCCACGCCGAGGACGCGCTGGTCCCGGAGGCCACGCGGGCGCTGGTGATCGCCGTGGCCAATCGCTACGGCGTCGTCGCGTGCGTGAGCGGCCGTCGCGCGACGACCGCGCGGCGGATGGTCTCGCTGGGCTCGATCGCCTACATCGGCAACCACGGGGCCGAGATCCTGGAGCCCGGCGGTGTCCGGCCGGAGCTCGATCCCGACGTCGCGGCGGCGGGGAAGCGCGTGCGCGCCTTCGCCGAGGAGCTGTCGAACGACCGCGCGCTTCAGCGGCTGCGGGTCCGCCTCGAGGACAAGGGCGAGATCGCGGGCCTCCACTGGCGCGGGGCGCCCGACGAGGCCGCCGCGGAGGCTGCGGTACGCGACGTGGCCGCCCGCGCCGAGGCCGAGGGGCTCGCGATCCACTGGGGGCGGAAGGTGCTCGAGGTCCGACCTCCGGTCGCGATCTCCAAGGGCCGCGGCGTCACGCGCCTGCTGCGCGACGCCGAAGTGGATGCGGCGGTCTACGTCGGCGACGACACCACGGACGTGGATGCCTTCCGCGGGCTGCGTGACCTGGTCGACGACGGCCGCCTGGAGACGGCGGTCTGTGTGGGCGTGCGCAGCGAGGAGACGCCCGAGGCCGTGGAGCGCGAGGCGGATCTGCTCGTGGACGGCCCGGCCGGTGTGCGGGGCCTGCTCGAGGCGCTGCTCTGAGCTTCGTCGACTTCCTCAAGGCGACGGTGTTCATCAGCGCCGGCGCGGCGACCGCGCTGGCCGCGGTGACGGTCGCGGGCGCGGCGAACTCCGACAACTCATCCGTCGTCCCGATCATCGCCGGGTGGTGGGTCGTGGCGGCCGCGATCGGGCTGTGGATCGGGCGGCGGCGCTCGACCACGCCGCCGATCGCGCGGCTGCTCGCCGACTCGCACCCGGCCACGTCGCTGCCCGAGCTGCGGCCGGGCTCCGTGCTCGTCAACCGCCTGTGGGTCCTCATGCTCGGATCGATCTCCGCGGGCGCGCTCGCGTTCCTCGCGCCGCAGATCCCGGGGATCGCGTGCGGCTTCGCGATCATCTGGGCGCTCGCGTGGCGCAACCAGGAGAAGGCCGTGACCGCGATCGAGGAACGCGACGGCATGTCCTTCTACGTGGAGCGCACCTCGCCCTTCCGGCCGATCGAGCTCACGCGGGTCCCGGGTTTCCGCCGGGACACGGCGACGGTCTAGGGACCCGGCCCACGCGGGCCGATGGCCGTTCCCGCGAGGACGGTGCCGACGTTGATCCACGTGCCCGTCACCGGGCGTCAGCGCGCCCAGAGCACGATCACCGTCGTCGAGAGCCGCATCGTGGCAGCATCGCAGCCCGTGGCCCGTCCGGACGTCCTCCTCGTCTCGCTCGGCTCGACCGCCGGGCTGCAAGCGGCCGACGACGCCCTGGCCGGATCCCTGCGCCGCGCGGGGGTCGAGGTGGCGGTGGCCACGGCCGAGCCCCAGGACGACGTGCGCACCTTCGCGCTCACCGACCTGCGCTGGGCGCGCGCCGCCGCCGCCGCGGCCCGGACCGCGCTGCGCGAGCACGACCCGCGCACCATCGTGTACTCCTCGATGGGCGCCGCGCTGCTCTGGCCGCGCCCCGGGGCGATCCGCTACGACGCGCCGATGGCCGCCAACCGGCCCGGCCGCCACGGCGTCTGGCAGCGGCCGATGGAGCGCAAGCGCCTGCGGGAGTCCACGCTGCTGATCGCCGTCGACGCCGAGACGCTGGCCGAGACCCCGCGCCCGCACGCCGACGCGGTGGTCGTCCCGATCCCGGTCGAGCCCTCCGGGCCCACCACCGCAGCGCGCGACATCGCGGCGGTCATGTACGCCGCGGACCCGCAGAAGAAGGGGCTCGGCGCGGTGCTCGACGCCTGGGAGCGCGCGGCCGGCGAGGGCGACACCCTGGTCGTGGCGGGCCTCGACGAACAGCGGGCAGAGGCGTACTGCAAGGACACCGACGCGGCGCCGGGCGCCCGCCGGGGCGTCCGGTTCGCCGGGAAGCTCGACCCGGCCGAGTTCCGCGCGCTGCTGCGCCGCGCGCGGATCTTCGTCACCGCGCCGCGGCGCGAGGACTACGGCATGGCCCAGCTCGAGGCGCTCGCCGACGGCTGCGTGCTCGTGACCACTCCAGCGCCCGGCCCGTACGCGGCGCTGCCGATCGCACGCGAGCTGGATCTCCGCCTGGTGACCGGCGACCTCGCCCGCGCGCTGCGCATCGCCCTCGACGACCCCATGCCCGACTACGCAGCGCGCGCCGCCGAGGCCGTGCGCCGCTTCCACCCGGACGCCGTCGATCGAATGGTCGTCGAGCGGCTCCTGCCCCGTCTCCTACCCTGACGGGCGAAGCCGCTTCGCCCCTCGCGGGCTAGCGGCGCCCCACCGCTCGCTTGCGCAGCGGCGCGAACGCCTCCCACGGCAGCGTGTTCGCCACGTCCTCGCGCGCCAGCCAGGCGCGGCGGGCTGTCGCGATCCCCCATCGCACGAGCGACAGCGTGTCGGTCCCGTGGGCGTCGGAGTCGACGAGGATCCGCACGCCGGCGGCGCGCGCGGCGCGCGCGTGGACGTCGTTGAGGTCCCGGCGGTCCGGCGCCGAGTTGATCTCGAGCATCGTGCCGGTCCGCGCCGCCGCCTCGATCACGGCGTCCATGTCGACGTCGTAGGGCGCGCGCGTCTCGATCTTGCGCCCCGTCGGGTGGCCGATCACGTCGATCCACGGGTGCTCGCACGCGGTGACGATGCGTTTGGTCATGTCGGCGCGCGCCATGCCGAACGACGTGTGCACCGAGCCCACGACCCAGTCGAGCTGCGCGAGCAGGTCGTCGTCGTAGTCGGGCGACCCGTCGGGCTGGATCGAGGTCTCGGTGCCGATCAGCAGACGGAAGGCGTCGAGCGTGGCGCCGAGCGTGCGCACGCGCTCGATCTGCCGGCGCAGCTCGTCGGGGGTGACGTCGTTTCCGAAGCCGTGCGACGCCGAGTGGTCGGTGATCGCGAGGTACTCGTAGCCGCGCGCCCGGGCCGCCTCGGCCATCTCCTCGATCGTGTCGCGCCCGTCGCTGGCGACGGTGTGGCAGTGCAGGTCGCCGCGCAGGTCGGAGACCTCGATGAGGCGCTCCGGGAGCGTGCCCTCCGCCGCCGCGCGCAGCTCGCCGCGGTCCTCGCGCAGCTCGGGCGGGATCCACGCCATCCCGAGGCGCTCGTAGACCTCCTCCTCAGTCGAGCAGCGCACGGTCTCGCCGGTCGCGTCGTCGAGGATCCCGTACTCGCTGACGTGCAGACCCTTGCGCACCGCGGCCTCACGCAGGGCCACGTTGTGCGTCGCAGATCCCGTGAAGTGCTGGAGCAGGTTGCCGAACTGGTCGGGCTCGACCACGCGCAGGTCCACGGGCATCCCGGTGTGCGTGCGCGCCCGCGCCACGTTCGGGCCGGGCGTCCGGGCACCCGTGGCCCCCGGCCGTGGGTCGGAGGACTCGATGACGTCGAGCTTCGCGAGCGCGGCCGTCAGCGCGGCGGGGTCGGACGCCGTGGCGATGATGTCGAGGTCCTTGACCGAGTCGGTGAGGCGCCGCGCGCTGCCGGCCAGCTCGACGCGGTCGGCAGCCGGATGCGCGCGCAGCGCATCGCGGATCTGCTCGCCCATGCCCAGCGCCCGGTGCAGCAGGACGCGCGGCGCGGGGCGCTCGGCCAGCCCCGACTCGAACGCCCCGAGCACGCTGCTCTCGAACTTCGGCCCCAGCCCCTTCACGTCGCGCAGCCGCTGCGCCTCCGCGGCCTGGCGCAGGGCGTCGAGCGAATCGACGTGCAGCTCGTCGAACAGCAGACGCGCGCGCTTGGGGCCGAGGCCCGGCAGACGCGTGAGGTCCATGAGGCCGGCCGGGAACTTCGCCCGCAGCTTCTCCGTGGCCGGGATCGCTCCGGTCTGCACGAGCGCGAGGATCTTCTCCTCGAGCGTCTTGCCGATCCCAGGCAGCTCGGTGACCCGTCCCTCGACCGCCATCTTCGAGACCGAGACCGGCGCGTCGCGCACGGACTTGGCCGCGGTGCGATACGCGAGGACGCGGTGGACGATCGCACCGTCGAGCTCGTACAGATCGGCCAACTCGTCGAACGCCGCGGCGATGGCCATGTTGGAGAAGTCGGGCACGGATGTTCACATCTAGGGTAGGCGCCCGAATGAGCGCATCTCGTACCGGCGAGCCCTGGCTCGTCCTGCCGACCTACGACGAGGCCGAGAACGTGGAGCGCATCGTCGAAGCCGCGCGCGACGTGCTGGCCCAGGCCTCGCCCGAGGGATTTCGCATCCTGGTCGTCGACGACTCCTCCCCCGACGGGACGGGGCGCATGGCCGACGCGCTCGCCGCCGAGCACGCGGAGGTCGACGTGCTTCACCGCCCGGTGCGCCAGGGGCTGGGCCCGGCCTACCTCGCGGGGTTCGACCACGCGCTGCGCCACGGAGCCGGCTACGTGATGGAGATGGACGCGGACTTCTCCCACGACCCCGCGGACCTCGCCCGGCTGCTCGCTCCCGCTCGCGCTGGCGACGCTGACCTCGTGCTCGGCTCGCGCTACGTCGACGGCGGCGGCGTGACGGACTGGAGCCTGCTGCGCCGCGTGATCTCGCGCGGCGGGTCGCTGTACGCGGCGGCCGTGCTCGGCGTGCATTTCCGCGACCTGACCGGGGGCTTCAAGTGCTTCCGGCGAGAGGTGCTCGAGGCGATCGACCTACCGAGCGTGCGCAGCAAGGGCTACGCGTTCCAGGTCGAGCTCACCTACCGCGCCGTCGGCCGCGGCTTCCGCGTCGTGGAGGTGCCCATCGTCTTTCGCGACCGCGAGCTGGGCCGCAGCAAGATGTCCTGGCGCATCGCGGGCGAGGCGGCGTGGCTGGTGCCCGCGATGCGGCGGCGAGGGTCGTAGCGACAGGGCTGGCCGCGCCTTGCTTCATTTTGTATAGTGGGACCAAGAACGCAGTCGAGACAGGAGCACAGATGGCAGATCTTGTTGAGGTGACCGACGCAAACTTCCAGGCTGAGGTCATCGAGTCCGACACCCCCGTCCTCGTGGACTTCTGGGCGCCGTGGTGCGGGCCGTGCCGCGTGGTCGCGCCGATCCTCGAGGCGATCGCTGCGGAGAAGGGCGACAACCTCCGCGTGGTGAAGCTGAACGTCGACGACAACCAGGAGACCGCCGCCCAGTACCAGGTCCTCTCGATCCCGACGTTGATTCTGTTCAAGAACGGGGCCGAGGCCAAGAAGATCATCGGGGCCTACCCGAAGAAGAAGCTCGAGGCCGAGCTCGAGCTCGTGCTGGCCTAGGGTTTCGGGCCCGACCCGCCTCCCGTAGGCTGGGGGCGGGTCATGTTGCGCACAGCCGATCTCACGCGCCGGCAGCTGATCGGCGCAGGCGCGCTGGGGGCCGCCGCCGCGTACGGCGGCGGGTGGGCCGACACGCTGAGTGCGGCGCTGGCGGCGTCGCCGGGCGGGTCGAAGCTCGAGGACATCGAGCACGTCGTCTTCCTCATCCAGGAGAACCGGTCGTTCGACCACTACTTCGGCTCGTATCGCGGCGTCCGTGGGTTCGGCGACCGCAGTCCGGGCGGGCCGTTCGCGCAGCCGGGCTACCCCGCCGCCGGCTTCGGCGGCCAGCTGCTGCCCTTCCACATCGACACGTCGATGGGCAAGGGGCAGTGCGTCCCGGACCCCGACCACTCCTGGCCGACCCAGCACCGGTCGTGGAACGCCGGCAAGCTCGACTCCTTCGTCTCAGCGCACCTGAAGTCCGACGGCGACGCGGTCGCCCCGATCACGATGGGCTACTACGAGCGCGGCGACCTGCCGTTCTACTACGCGCTCGCCGACGCATTCACCCTGTGCGACAACTACTTCTCCTCGGTGATCGGGCCGTCGTATCCCAACCAGAGCTACATCATCTCGGCGTGGATCGACCCCGACGGCAAGAAGGGCGGGCCGCTGTTGCTCGACGCCTCGCCGCGGCAGTTCTCGTGGACGACGATGCCCGAGCAGCTCGAGACGAAGGGCATCTCGTGGAAGGCGTACACGACGCCCGACGAGGTGGCGCCGGGCCAGGTCGGCGACCCGGTCTTCCCGTACTTCGACCAGTACTACTCCAACCCGGCGCTCGGCCAGAAGGCCCTCGTGCCGCAGTACCCGTCGGACTTCCTGTCGGACTGCGCGAGCGGGGCCCTGCCGCAGGTCTCGTGGGTCTACACGTCGATCGCGTTCTCCGAGCACCCGCCCGGGCCGGTCGAGTACGGCGAGGCGACGACCCAGCAGGTGCTCAACGCGCTGGTCGCCAACCCGAAGCTGTGGGCGAAGACCGCGCTGTTCATCACGTGGGACGAGAACGGCGGGTTCTTCGACCACGTGATCCCGCCGACGCCGCCGCCGGGCACGGCGGGCGAGGAGCTGACGGTGAAGCCCCTACCCGACGCGGCCGCGGGGATCGCCGGGCCGATCGGCCTGGGCTTCCGGGTGCCGATGCTCGTCGTCTCACCATTCACGCGCGGGGGCTTCGTCTGCTCCGACACATTCGACCACACCTCAATGCTGCGCTTCCTCGAGGCGCGCTTCGGGACCGAGGTGCCCAACCTGTCGGCCTGGCGCCGGGGAGCGACGGGCGACCTGACCGGCGCGTTCAACTTCGCTGCGGCGGCCGACACGTCCGTGCCAACACTCCCCGTGAGGTCGATGAGCGACCCGGCGGTGCTGGCCGGCGACTGCGGCGTTCAGCTCGCCGGCAAGTTCACGGCGCCGCCGGCGTCCACCCCGCCGCCGAACTCGACGCCCACCCAGGAGCCGGGCACGGCCAAACGGCCGAGCGGCCTGCCGAAGGCGGCCAAGCCGCACAAGCCCAAGCACCACAAGTCCAAGCACCACAAGCCCAAGCACCACAAGCCCAAGCACCACGCCAAGGCGCCCAAGCGCCACGGCGGGTGGTCGCCTTCGTAGCGTGGGTGAGCGCCCCTTCGGGCGCGACGAACGACGGGCTTCGAGGGAGCCAGCAGCAGGGTGCGGCTGGCGCGATGACGGGTTCTGGGCGCAATTGGTGCCTGGGGGTCGTATACCAACCCTTAGATACCAATCGCGCCGGCTTCACCCTTCCCGGGGCGCCCCACCAAGAGCTCCCTCCTTCGATGCCCGCCGTTCGTCGCGCCCGGAAGGGGCGCTCACACACCTCCCGCGGCAGGCCACCCGGCGCGGAACCCGCGCGGCTAGGTGCGCTCGACCGTGATGCGCAGCTCGCGGCCCTCGATGGTGGCCGCCTCGCTCGCACCGTCGCCGCCGTCCTCGTAGCTGACGCTCATCGCCAGCGTCTCCCCCGTGACGTAGCCCTCGAACGCGCGCGCGGCGTCGAGCAGCTCCTCGTCGCCTCCCAGCGACAACACGATCCGGTCGGACACCTCCAGCCCCACCCGCTTGCGCTGCTCCTGAACGGCGCGCACGACCTCGCGGGCCAGTCCCTCCCGGCGCAGCTCCTCGTCGAGCGCGAGCTCGAGCGCCACCGCGTGCGACCCCTCGCGCTCCAGCTGGTAGCCGTCGAGCGGCGCCATCGCGAGCTGGAGGTCGTCGGCGCCAAGCGCATGCTCGTGACCGTCGACGTTGACGCCGACCGTCCGCCCCTCGCGCAGCGCCTCCGCGACGTGCGCCGCGTCGAGCGCGGCGACCGCCGCCGCGGCGTGCGGCATGTGCTTGCCGAAGCGCGGCCCCAGGGTGCGGTAGTTCGCCTTGACCGCGTAGGAGCCGAGCTCGTCCGCGGTCGTCACGAACCGCAGCTCCTTGACGTTGAGCTCGTCGGCGACGACGCCGGCCAGGCGCTCGATCGCCGCGCGCTCGCGGCCCTCGGCGACGACCACCGCGGCGCGCAGCGGCTGGCGCACCTTGACCTTGGCCTGCTTGCGCGCGGCGAGGCCCAGGCGCACGGTCTCGCGTGCCACCGCCATCGCCGCCTCGAGCTCGGTGTCGCGCTCCGTGGCCACCGGCCAGTCGCTGAGATGCACGCTGTCGCCGCCGCCGTTCAGCCCGACCCAGATCTCGTCGGCGACGAACGGGCAGAACGGGGCGAGCAGCTGGGCCGTCGTGAGCAGGCAATCGCGCAGCGTGTCGAACGCCGCCCGCTCGCCGTCCCAGAAGCGCCGGCGCGAGCGGCGCACGTACCAGTTGCTGAGGTCGTCGACGAAGTCCGCGATCGCGCGGCCGGCCATCGTCGCGTCGTAGGCCTCCATCCGCTCGGTGACCTCCTCGACGGTCGCCGCGAGGCGCGACCGCGCCCAGCGATCGAGGTCGGTCGGCTCGCTGTCGGCCTCCGGCGAGTAGCGGTCGAGGAACGCGTAGGTGTTCCACAGCTGGCGCAGGAAGCCGCGCAGGCCCTCCCCGATCGTGTCGAGCGAGAACCGGTAGCCGTCCCACGGCGCCTTGGACGTGAAGAAGTACCAGCGGAAGGCGTCCGCCCCGTACTGCTCGAGCACGTCCCACGGCACGACGATGTTGCCCTTGGACTTGCTCATCTTCTGGCCCTCGGCGTCGAGGATCAGGCCGAGGCAGACGACGTTGCGATACGGCGCCTGGTCGAACAGCAGCGTCGAGACCGCGATCAGCGAGTAGAACCACCCGCGCGTCTGGTCCAGCGCCTCGCAGATGTAGTCGGCCGGGAAGTGGGACTCGAAGCGATCCTGGTTCTCGAACGGTGCGTGGTGCTGCGCGAACGGCATGCAGCCCGAGTCGAACCACACGTCGATCACCTCGGGCACGCGCGTCATCCGCTCGCCGCAGTCGGGGCACGGGAAGCCCACGTCGTCGACGAACGGGCGGTGCGGGTCGTCGACGCGCACGCCCGACAGCTCCTCGAGCTCGGCGAGCGAGCCGATGCACCGGGCGTGCGACGGGTCGCGCTCGCAGCGCCAGATCGGCAGCGGCGTGCCCCAGTAGCGCTCGCGCGACAGCGCCCAGTCGACGTTGCCCGACAGCCAGTCGCCGAAGCGCCCGTGCTTGATGTGCTCGGGGTGCCACGCGACGGTCTCGTTTGCGGCGAGCAGCCGGTCGCGCAGCGTGGACGTCGCGATGTACCAGGATGGCTTGGCGTAGTAGAGCAGCGGGGTGCCGCAGCGCCAGCAGTGCGGGTAGGCGTGCTCATAGTCCTCGGACCGCAGCAGCCGGCCGCGGGCGCGGAGGTCCTCGACGAGGTCTGAGTCGGCGTCCTTGACGAAGCGCCCCTCGTACGGGCCGATGCGCTCGTCGAAGGTGCCGTCGAGGCGCACGGGGTTGACCACGTTGAGGCCCTGCTCCTCGCCGAGGCGGAAGTCGTCCTCGCCGAACGCGATGGCCGTGTGGACCAGGCCGGTGCCGTCGTCGGCGGTCACGAAGTCGGCCGGCAGGACGGTGTGGCCCTTCTCGCCGTACTCGCTCGCCGGGATGTATCCGAACGGCGGCTCGTAGCGCGTGCCCACCAGCTCGGCGCCCGGGAAGCGCTCGATCACCTCGGTCCCCTCCCCGAGGACGCGATCGACGAGCGCTGCGGCGAGGACCACCGTGCGCCCCTCGGCGTCGCGTGCGCGCACGTACTCGAGCGCCGGGTCCACGGCGACCGCGGCGTTGGAGACCAGGGTCCACGGCGTCGTCGTCCACACGAGCAGGTCCTCGTCGCGATCGACCACACCGAAGCGGACGTAGACGGACGGGTCCACGACGTCGCGATAGCCGAGCGCGACCTCGTGGCTGGAGAGCGCCGTGCCGCAGCGCGGGCAGTACGGCACGACCTTGTGTCCCTCGTAGAGCAGGCCCTTGTCCCAGATCTGGCGCAGCGCCCACCAGACGGACTCGACGTAGGTCGGATCGAGTGTGCGGTAGGCGTCGTCGAGGGAGATCCAGAAGCCGATGCGCTCGGTCAGCGCGTTCCAGTCCTCGAGGAACTCGAACACCGACTCGCGGCATTTCGCGTTGAACTCGGCGATGCCGTAGGCCTCGATCTCCTGCTTCGTCGAGATCCCGAGCTGCTGCTCGACGGCGATCTCGACGGGCAGGCCGTGGGTGTCCCAGCCGCCCTTGCGATCCACGCGAAAGCCCCGCATCGTCTTGTAGCGCGGGTAGATGTCCTTGAAGACGCGTGCGAGCACGTGGTGCGCGCCGGGCCGGCCGTTCGCGGTCGGCGGGCCCTCGTAGAAGACGTAGGGCTCTGCGCCCGCGCGGTTGCGCACGGATGCGGCGAACACGTCGCGCTCGCGCCAGCGCTCGAGGACGCGCAGCTCGAGGTCGGGGAAGGAGACATTGGGGTCGACGGCCATGTGGCCGTCGATTCTAGGTGGGCGCCGCTACCGTCTCAGGAGTGGTTCTCGACCCGGCACTGCGCCCGCGACTGCGTGGGTGGTCACACCTGTTCGCCGCGATCGTCGCCGCGTGCGCTGGTGTCGCGCTCGTGGCGTCGGCTCATGGAGGCGACGCGCGGCTGGCCTGCCTGGTCTACGCGCTGAGCGTCGTCGGCCTCTTCAGCGTCAGCGCGACCTACCACCGCATCGCCTGGCGATCGCCGCGCGCGCGGCAGTGGATGAAGCGCCTCGATCACTCGATGATCTTCGTGCTCATCGCGGGCACGTACACGCCGTTCGCGATCCTCGTCCTGCACGGCTGGCTGTCCACGGCGATCGGAATCACCGTGTGGGCCGGCGCTCTGGCCGGGATCGTCATGAACATCGCCTGGGTCGACGCCCCGCGCTGGGTGGTCGCGGGCGTGTACGTCGCGCTCGGCTGGGTCGCCGTGGCCGCCTTCCCGCAGCTGGCGGACGCGCTCGGTGTCGGTGGAGTGTCGCTCGTGGCCGCGGGTGGCGTGCTCTACACCGTCGGCGCCGTGGTGTACGCGCGCCAGCGGCCGGATCCCGTGCCCGATGTGTTCGGCTACCACGAGGTCTTCCACGCGCTCGTGATCGCCGCGGCCGCGCTGCACTTCGCCGTCGTCGCGTTCTGGGTCCTCTGAGCGAGCCGAGCCTTCCCGAGCGGTTCTGGCCCGAGGGCCGCGGCTTCGGCTCCGGGCCGGCGAACGAGGACGGCCTGCGGCTGCGCGCGTTCCCGGGCGAGGACGGCGGCGCCGAGGCCGAGTGGACCGCCGACGAGCGGTTCGCCTCGGCGGTTCCGGGCGTCCTGCACGGCGGGATCGTGTCGTCGCTGCTCGACGAGATCGGCGGCTGGGCGGTCATGCTCGCGCTGAGCAGCGAGGCGATCTCGCCGATCGTCCTGGCCGAGTACACCGTGCGCCTACGGCGCCCGACG
>DAINCW010000021.1:0-541 GCA_036732205.1 Solirubrobacteraceae bacterium
CCGCCGCCGCCGCACCCGGCGGCCAGCGCGATCGAGGCGGCGATCACGACGGTGCCGGCGAGTGCCGCAGCGCCCCGTCGCGTGGTCATATGGTCGATGGCTTCCATTGGGCTTTCGCTGATCCGACGCCGGGGCGGCGGCATAGCTTCCCATCGTTCACATCACGGGGCGGCGGGCGTCCACGCGTAAGAATCAACGAGGCGTGGACGCGAACGACGACGAGATGAGCCAACCCGCGACCCTCGACACCGCCGCGGACGACCGTGGGATCGCGTGGCGCCTCGCCGTGCTGCGCGGCGCCGGCCTCCCCGACCACCTCGCCGACGCGCAGAGCGAGTGGATCGAGCCACTTCGCGCGCGGGGGGCCGACCGCGACCGCGCGATGGTCGAGCTGCACGGGCTCCTGCTGCGCGCCGCCCGCTTCGAGGTGGCGCGTCGCGTGCGCTCGATGCCCCACGTGCGCGGCGGCGAGGCCGACGACATCGCGCACCAGGCCGCCGCCGAAGCGGCCGTCGCCGTGCTCGCGAAGCTCGACAGCTTC
>DAINCW010000021.1:551-3620 GCA_036732205.1 Solirubrobacteraceae bacterium
CAGTCTGGCGTGCCGGATGCTCGGCAACCCGGCGGACGCCGAGGACCAGCTGCACGAGATCTTCCTCTCCGCGCACCGGAAGCTCGACAGCTTCCGCGGCGCGAGCCGCTTCACCACATGGGCCTACAAGTTCGCCCTGCTGGAGGCGTCGGTCGCCCTGCGGCGCCGGGCCTGGCAGGGCCGCGAGATCCCGCTCGCCCCGGAGTCCTGGGCGGCGTTTCAGACCGCGGGCCCCTCGCCGGGCCGCAGCGCGCGCGACGCCGAGCTGCTCGCCGCGATCGCGACCGCCATCCAGGACGCCCTCACTCCGCATCAGCGCGAGGTGCTCACGGCGCTCGCGCTCAACGAGGTGCCCATCGACGTGCTCGCCGACCGCCTGTCGACCACGCGCGGCGCGCTCTACAAGAGCCTGCACGACGCCCGGCGCAAGCTTCGCGCGGAGCTGGCGAAGCAGGGCCACGACCTCGGGGACATGGCATGACCCGACCCGACGACAACCCGCTCGTCGCGCGGCTGCTCGGCCCCACCGGGGCCGAGATCGGCTGCGACGACTGCTTCGACTCGCTGGACGCGTTCGTCGAGCGCGAGCTGGCCGGCCCCGGCGCCGAGACGGCGTTCCCCGGCATGCGCGAGCACCTCGACGGCTGCCCCGCCTGCCGCGAGGAGCACGAGAGCCTGCGTGCGCTCGTGCAGGCCGAGACCTCGTAAGAACCGCTCCGGGGCCGACGCGAAGTCAGCGAACCCCGAACCCTCACGAGGAGGACCTCGTTCCCATGAGCACCGCCACCGTTCCCAGCAACGCGCCGCTGCGCGCCGCACCTGCCACGGGCCCCGTCGCCGCGTTGCGCTCGGACGACGCCGGCTTCCAGGCCTTCTGGATGCTCCGCGTCGCCTTCGCCGTCGCGCCGATCCTGTTCGGCGCCGACAAGTTCGCCAACGTCCTGGTCGACTGGCCCAAGTACCTCGCGCCGTGGATCCACGACATCGTCGGGGGCAGCGCGCAGGACTTCATGTACGTCGTCGGTGTGGTCGAGATCGTGGCCGGGCTGATCGTGCTGCTCAAGCCCCGCTACGGCGCTCCAATCGTGGTCGGCTGGCTGATCGGCATCATCGTCAACCTGGTCAGCGGCCACGGCTACTACGACATCGCGCTGCGCGACTTCGGCCTGATGCTCGGCGCCCTGACCCTCACCCGGCTCGCCTGGCGCTACGACCCGCCCGCATTCGGCCGGTTCTAGGGTTCTCAGAGCGCCCACGCGCGCCAGCGCGCGTGGGCGCTTTCCCGCTTTATTCAGGAAACGCTCATGTCCGCGTTCGATGCTCGCAGGCGTGGACGTCCTGACTCGCATGCGGGCCATGCCGGCCCTTGCTCGGGACGCGGCGCTGGTCGCTCTCGTCGCGCTCGGTGCGAGGCTGCTCGCCCTCGCCCTCACGACGGGCTACGTGCCGATGCACGACGACGCGTCCTACACGCGCGTTGCCCGGAGCCTGCTCGCGACCGGCTCCTACCCGGTGCACCGGCTGCCCGGCGGCGTCCTCGAGGTCAGCACCTACCGCCCGCCCGGGTGGCCGGGCACGCTCGCCGGGCTGTGGGAGGTCACGGGACCGTCCGTGTTCGCCGCCCGGCTGCTCCTGGTCGGCGTGGGGATCGCCGGGTGCTTGGCGGTCTGGCACATCGGGGCGCGGCTGTTCGATCGACGCACCGCGCTCGCCGCCGGGTTGATCGCGGCGGTCACGCCTCCGCTCGTGCTCACCGGGGCGTCGCTGGAGTCCGAGACCCTGTTCACGACGCTCGTCCTCGCGGCGGTCGTCGCGGCCCTTCACGCGCGCTCGACGCCGCACCACCGTCGCTGGCTCGTCGCGGCCGGGCTGCTGACCGGCCTGGCCGCGCTGACCCGCACGAACGGCCTCGCCCTGGTGCCCCTCATCGCCTGGCTGGCGTGCGGGGGCGCCCCGGCCTGGCGGCCACGCGTCCTGCGTGCGCTGGCGGTCGGGCTCGTCGCGGTGGCGACGGTCACCCCCTGGACCATCCGCAACGCGGAGGTGACGCACGCCTTCGTCCCCGTCAGCACCGAGGTCGGCAACACGCTGGCAGGCACCTACAACGACGTGTCGCTGCACGCCCACGCCCAGTGGTTCGAGCCCAAGGTCACGGGCGCGTACCACGCCATCTATCGCCGCCTGGGACCCAGCGCCGCGGCCGACAGCGCGCTGCGCAGCGCCGTGCTGCGCTTCGTCGTGCGCCACCCCGCCTATCCGTTGCGCGTGGTCGTCACGAACGCGGAGCGATTTACGGGCCTCGCCGGCATCGGCTGGTCGAAGCTGTCGCTGCGCACGATGTCGCTGCCCGACGACGACCTGGGCGGACTGCTCTGGGCCGGGCTGCTGCTCACGAGCCTGCTCGCCCTCACCGGCCTGCCCGGTGTGCTGCGGGCTCGCCCGCCGCTGGCGCTGCTGGCGATCCCGACGCTGTTGTACCTGAGCGCGGCGGCCGTCAACGGCGAGCAGCGGATGGTTGTGCCCGTTGTGCCGTTCCTGGCGCTCGCGGGCGGCGTTGCGGCGGCGACGGCGTCGCGCGCGGCCGAAGCGTCGCTCGGGCGCCTGCACCCGGACTCAGCGTGATCGCCCGGCGGACGCTGCGCTCGATCCCCCCGTCCACGACCGACACGTCCCAGCGCCGCAGGACGGCGCGAAGCACGGTCTTCATCTCCATGAGCGCAAAGCTCGCCCCGAGGCAGCGGCGCCGCCCGCCGCCGAAGGGGATCCACGTGTACGTGCCGGGCGGCTCTTCGAGGAAGCGCTCGGGCCGAAACGCGTACGGATCGGGGTAGATGGCCGGGTCGTGATGGACCAGGTAGGCGCAGGGGGCGAGGGCGCAATCGGCCGGATAGCGCCAGCCGCCGATCTCGACCGGCTCGACGACGTACCGGGGCGCGTTGTTCGGCAGCACGGGACGCCGGCGCAGGGTCTCCTGCACCGTGGCCGTGAGGTACGCGTCGTCGTCGCCGGAGTCCACCTCGTCGATGAGGCGCCGCAGCACGGCCGGCGTGCGAACGAGCCGCTCGAAGG
>DAINCW010000021.1:3630-20320 GCA_036732205.1 Solirubrobacteraceae bacterium
CTCCGTCCGCAGCCGCGCGAGCGCAGCCGGATGGCGCAGCAGCCGCTCGAAGGCCCAGGCGAGTTGCGACGCCGTCGTCTCGTGTCCCGCGACGAGCAGCGTCATCAGCTCGTCGCGGAGCTCCACATCGCTCATCGGCGAGCCGTCCTCGTGGCGTGCATCGAGCAGCATCGCCAGGATGTCGTCGCGCTCGGCCGGGTCGTCGCGGCGCTCGTGGATGAGCGCGTAGAGCAGCTCGTCGACCTCCGCGCGCCGGCGCACGAACGTGCGCCATGGGCCCGGCATCCCCTCGGGCACCGGCATCACGGCCAGCGGCGTGCTGCCGAAGGCCAGGACGGCGGTGAGCTTGTCGCGCAGCGCGTCGAGGGGCTCGCCCTCCTCGAGTCCGAAGACCGTGCGCAGGATGACCTCGAGGGTCAGCGTCTGGAGCCGCGGGTGCAGTCGAGTGGGCTCGCCGCTGGGCCAGCCGGCGGTCTCGCTCTCGGCGACGCTCTCCATGAGCCCGGCGAGGCGGCGCATCTGCTCGCCGTGGAAGGCCGGGAGCATGAGCTTGCGTTGCTCGAGGTGCGCGTCGCCGTCGAGCAGGATCACGGAGTTCTTCCCGACAACCGGCTCGATCACGTTCGCGCCGCGGCCGGGCTGCAGGACCTCGGGCGGCGCGGTGTGGACCTCCTTGATGTCGCCGGGGTCGGCGAGCATCACCATCGGCGGCGTGGCGACGAGGCGAACGGTGAAGCGGTTGCCGTATTGCGCGCGATTGCGCTCCAGCCACGGCACGGCACGCGACCACCATGCGATCGATTGCATGATGCGCGACTGCCTCGGCCCGGCCGGAAGCGTCCCCTCCATCACCGCGCGACGGTACACCAGCGTTCAACCGCGTCTGTGCGTGGTGTCACAGAGCGGTCAGCCGCGCCCACAGCCCGTCGCCCGCCAGGCGCTCGCCCGCCCGCGCCGACCACTCGGCCTCGGTGCCGTGGGCGTCGCGCAACGCCCACAGCCGGCGCGTGAAGCGGTGCAGGGCGAACTCGTCGCTGTAGCCCAGCGCGCCGCACACCTGGTGGGCGATCGGCGCGACCGCGCCGGCCGCCTCGCCGGCGCGGACCTTGGCCAGCGCGGCGCCCAGCTCGTCGCCGTCGGCGACGTCGCATGCCGCGCGGGCGGCGAGGACGTGGCCGGCCATGACGGCGAGATGCTGCTGGATCGCCTGGAAGCGGGCGAGCGGGCGGCCGAACTGCACGCGGTCGCGCGCGTGCGCGACGCTGACCGCCAGGGCTCCCTCCGCGGCGGTCGCGATCGCGCGCGCGGCGGCGAGCGGGCCGTCGGTCTCGCCGTCTGACTCGGCGGGGACGTCGAGGTCCGCGGTCACGAGCGAGCGGGACACGATGCCGCGCAGGATCTCCGTGGTCCCGCCGCGCAGCGTGAACGCCGGCGTGCTGAGCAGTGCCTGGTCGAGCAGCTCGTCGAGGCGGGCGCTACCACCGCCGCGCAGGAACGGGCGCGCCGCGCGCACGTCCTCCACGACACGGCGCTCGAAGGTCGTACCGAGGTCCTTGACGAGGGCCGCCGGCACGTCGACGGCGGCACCCTGCTCCAGCGCGCCGGCGACGCCCAGCGAGAGCCGGCGCAGCGCGGTGAGCGACGCGACCAGCGCGCCGAGCGGGGCGAGCACGCGCGGGTCGTCGTCGGGCGCCGCCGCGACGGCGAACGCCTCGAGCAACGGGAACGTGCTCAGCACGCGCTCGGGCCCGCTGCGCTCGTGCGACAGCTCCGACGTGACCTGGGTCCATCCCGACCCGATCTCGCCCAGGACCATGTCGTCGGGGACGAACACGCCGTCGAGGAACACCTCATTCCACTGATGCACGCCGTGCATGAGGTGGATCGGCCGGGTCGTCAGCCCGGGAGCGCGCAGGTCGACGATGAGCTGCGACAGGCCGGCGTGGCGATCCTCGCCGGGCGGACTCGTCCGGCACAGCACGACGAAGTAGTCGGCCGAGTCGGCGCCTCCCGTCCACTTCTTCGTCCCGTGCACCGCCCAGCCGCCGTCGACTCGCTCGGCCCGCGTGCTGACGGCCGCGAGGTCCGAGCCGGCGTTCTCCTCGCTCATCCCGATGGCGAAGCTGATCTCGCCGTGCGCCATGCCGGGCATCAGCCGCTCGCGCTGGGCCTCGGTGCCGAATCGCAGCAGCGCCGGGCCGGTCTGGCGATCGGCGACCCAGTGCGCGCTGACCGGCGCCCCGGCCGCGAGCAGCTCCTCCAGCACGACGAAGCGCTCCAGCGCGCTGCGCTCGCCGCCGCCGTAGCGTTTGGGCCAGGTCATGCCGAGCCAGCCGCGAGCGCCGATTGCCCGCGATAGCTCTCGTGACCCGCCCCATGCCGTGCCCCAGCTGTCGCAGCGCGGCGTGAAGTCCTGGTCGGCGAGGAACGCGCGGACCTCCTCGCGCAGCGCCGCGGCCCCGTCGGGCAGGCGGACCGGCGGGAGCGCGAGGGCGTCCATCGCGCACAATGATCGGCGATGCCCGCGATCGACCGCGAGGGAGTGCGCATCCACTACTCCGAGCACGGGCCGGCGGACGGTCGACCCGCGCTGCTGCTCAGTCACGGCTTCTCGGCGAGCACCGCCATGTGGGAACCGAACCTGCCGGCGCTCGCCGAGCGCCACCGAGTCCTCGCGTGGGACATGCGCGGGCACGGGAGCAGCGGCGCTCCGCAGGACCCGGCGCTCTACTCGCACGAGCTCAGCGTGGGGGACATGGCCGCGGTGCTGGACGCCGCGGCGGTCGATCGCGCGGTGCTCGTCGGGATGTCGCTGGGCGGCTACCTGTCGCTCGCCTTCCACGTTCGCCACCCGGAGCGCGTGGCAGGGCTCGTGCTCGTTGACACCGGGCCGGGGTACCGTTGCGATGACGAGCGCGCCGCCTGGAACGCGTTCGTCGAGCGCACGGCGGCGGACCTCGAGGAGCGCGGCGAGGCGGCGCTGTCGACCAGCCGCGAGGTCAGCTCACGCGACACCGGAGCGCTCGCGCGCGCCGCGCGCGGGATCATGGCCCAGCACGATGCGTCGGTCATCGAGTCCCTCCCGTCAGTCGCGGTGCCCACGCTCGTCGTGGTCGGCGCCGAGGACGCGCCGTTCCTGCGCGCTGCCGACGCCATGGCCGAGCGGATTCCGGGGGCGCGCAAGCTCGTGATCGAGGGCGCGGACCACGCGGCGAACATGGACGACCCCGAGGCCTTCGGCGCGGCGGTCCTGGAGTTGCTGGCGTGAGCGTGTCGGTCGAGGTCGGCGAAGTCCACGTCGCGGTTGTCGAGTTCTCCCGGCCGCCGCTGAACTACTTCGACGCGGACCTCATCGGCGAGATCGCCGACGCGTACGAGGCACTCGACGCAGACGATGCGTGCCGCGCGATCGTCCTGTGCTCGCAGGGCAAGCACTTCTGCGCGGGCGCGCAGCTGGGTGGCGGCAACGCCGACGTCGAGGGCCCGCGCGAGACGCAGCGGCTCTACGACAACGCCGTCCGGCTGTTCGCGGCGCAGACGCCCGTGGTCGCCGCGGTGCAGGGCGCGGCCATCGGCGGCGGCCTGGGCGTGGCGCTGTCGGCCGACTTTCGCGTGGTCAGTCCGGAGTCGCGGCTGGCTGCGAACTTCGCGCGGCTGGGCTTCCACCAGGGCTTCGGCATCACGGTGACGCTGCCGCTGGCCGTCGGCCCGCAGCACGCGCTCGAGCTGCTCTACACGGGGCGGCGCGTGAAGGGCGAGGAGGCGCACGCCATCGGGCTGGGCGACCGCCTGGCGCCGGCCGACGAACTGCGCGACGCGGCGCGGGCGCTGGCGGCCGAGATCGCCGGATCCGCGCCGCTCGCGGTCCGCTCGATCCGCCAGACGATGCGCGGGGACCTCGCCGAGCGCGTGCGGGCGGCGACCGCGCACGAGCGCGCCGAGCAGAACCGCCTCGTGCAGACCGACGACTTTCGCGAGGGCGTCAGCGCGGCGGCCGAGCGCCGCGACCCGCGTTTCACCGGGCGTTGAGCCGCGTGCGCCGCGACAGCGCCGGGGCGGCCAGTCCGTAAAGTGGCCGGCCATGCCCGAGCAATTCGCACGCGCCGGCGCCGTCGAGCTCTGCTACGAGACGTTCGGCGACCCCGCCGACCCGGCGCTGCTGCTGATCATGGGCCTGGGCACGCAGATGATCGCCTGGGACCCCGCGTTCTGCGGACAGCTGGTCGACTGCGGCTTTCACGTCATCCGCTACGACAACCGCGACATCGGGCGCTCGACGCACTTCGACTCGGTGCGCCCACCGAACCCGAGCGAGATCCTCACGCGCCGCATCAAGCACCCGGCCTATCTGCTGAACGACATGGCCGACGACGCGGTCGGGCTCCTCGACGCGCTGGACATCGACCGCGCGCACGTGGTCGGCGCCTCGATGGGCGGGATGATCGCCCAGGTCGTCGCCGTGCGACATCCCGATCGGGTGCGCTCGCTGACGTCGATCATGTCCACCACGGGCGGCCGCCTGGTGGGCCAGCCCGCGCCGCGCGTATTCCCGTTCTTCCTGCGTCGCCGCGAGGAGGATCCGGCCGCGGCCGCCGAGCGCATGGTCAAGCTGTTCGGCGTCATCGGCTCACCGGGCTTCCCGCGTGACGTGGAGCGCCTGCGCGCGCTGATCCGCGAGAGCATCGCCCGCTCCGCCAACGACATGGCGGGCACCGGCCGTCAGCTTGCGGCGGTCCTCGCGTCGGGCAACCGCACGCGCGACCTCGCGCGGATCACCGCGCCGACGCTCGTCATCCACGGCACGAGCGACCGGATGGTGGGCAAGTCGGGCGGTCGCGCCACGTCGCGTGCGATCCCGGGCGCGCGCATGGAGCTGATCGAGGGCATGGGCCACGACCTGCCACCGGGCGCCTGGCCGCGGATCGTGGACCTGATCGCGGAGCACGCGCGGGCGGCGGACGGCGCCGCCGAGCCCGCCGTTGTCACTTGACCCTGGTTGGCGCGTCGGCATAGGGTCGGCTCGCTGCTCCAGCACCCGGTGCTCGTCAAGGAGGAGGGTCCCAGTGCGCGCTCGTTGCTCCGCTCTCATCGTGGTCGTTCTCGCCGGCGGACTGCTCGCCCCGACCGCGTCGGCCAAGCGCGCCGCGCGAACCAAGACGCTCGCCACCGTGCACCTCAAGCTCCCGGCGGAGGGGCAGGTCACGCTTGCGGTGGTCTACGTCCCGGTGCAGGCGCGCCACGGCACCAAGCTGCCCAAGCACGCGACGCTGAAGATCTCCAACCGTGCGCGGCTCCCGCGCACGCTGATCGCCGCCGGCGTCGCGGGCCTGTCGCGCAAGGTCAAGATCAAGGGACGGCCCACCTACGGCGCGGTCGTGGCGCTGCTCAATCCGGCCAAGAGCTCGAGCAGGCGAGCGCACGCCGCAGAGGGGGATTTGATCGCCGACCTGATCATCGGCCTCGGCGGCGTCCACGGCGGCGGCATCGTCACGATCATGACCCCCAACCCCAACTTGGCCGACCCGAATTCCAGCGCGATCGTCTACAGCGTGTTCGAGCCGCCGGTCACGTCGGGCGATGACTGCTTCGACGTTCTGGGGCTGAGTCCCCAGGCGGCGATCGTCGACCTCGGCGAGACCCCCGACGCCTTCTTCCGCTCCGCGGCCAGGCCGCCCGCAGCCACCCTGCTCAACGGCGCGGTGGCCGGCTGCGGCGGTACCGCGCCCGCGAGCTTCTACTCGTTCATGAACGTGCCCCCGCCCGAGCCGAAGTGCATGCGCGCTGACACCGGATGCGCCGCGCCGCTGTCGTACACGTGCAGCGGGCCCCAGAAGGACCTGTTCGACAACACCAACACCGCCATCGTGTCCAACGGCGGCTACGCGCCGGCGTTCGAGACGAACGGCTCGTGGTGCGTCACCTACATCCAGACCTACCACTACAACGGCGGGAAGGGATCGCCTCCGGGGAAGATCGGGCTGCAGCGTGTCCGTGGCTCGGCCACGGGGCTGCCGGGCGAGGTCGGGCCCTTCCAGTCACAGGCGAGCGGCCAGGACTGGTTCGTCGACGTGCCGCTGGCGCCGCAGCAGGTGATCGAAGGCCGGTACGTCTGCTTCGACTCCAACCCGGCGACGTGGTCGGCGAACAGGGAGTCGGGCGGCCAGGGCTTCTGCATCGTGCGTGTCGTGCCGGCCGTGCCGTCGACGACGCGAGCGGCGCCGGCGCTCAGCGTGCCGTTCCCCGGCTGAACGCCGCTCGCGATCGCGTTGAGTCGAGCCCAGTCGACCTGCGAGAGTCGCCGCATGGCCGGGCCGGAGATCGCCACAAAGCCGCTCGAGGAGCCTCTGCCCGGGGGCTCCGACGGCGCGCGGGTCCGCGTGCATCCGCTGCTCACGGCCGAGGTCCTGGTGCCCGACGCGTTGATGCACCGGCGCACGCCGTTCGCGTTCCCGCGGGCCATCGGGATCGGGATCCCGAAGTCCAAGCGCGTCTGGATCCCCTCGACGGCCTTCCTCATCGAGCACCCGACGGCCGGCGCGCTGCTGGTCGACACGGGCATCCACCCGCGAGCCGGCGACGAGTCGCGCAAGCGGATGGGGGCGAGCGCCACGTGGCTCTACGACTTCCGCTACCCCGACGGCGACCTCCCGGCGCAGCTGCGCGCACGGGGCGTCGAGCCGGGTGACGTCGGCACGGTCGTCATGACGCACCTGCACACCGACCACGCGAGCGCGATCAGCGAGTTCCCGCAGGCGACGTTCGTCGTGGACGGCAGCGAGTGGGCCGCCGCACATCGCCGCCCGGCGTCCCTCGGCGGGTACTACCCACCGCATTTCGAGCATCCGTTCGACTGGCGGGGGCTGGACTTCGCCGGCGCCGCTCCCGCCGAGGGGTTCGACGGGGCGTTCGATCTCTTCGGCGACGGCTCGGTGACGCTCCTCGCCACGCCGGGCCACACGCCCGGCCACTTCTCGGTTCTCGCGCGCGCCGGCCAGCGCGACGTGCTGCTGACGGGGGACGCCGCCTACACGAAGCACACGATCGCCGACGGGACGATGCCCGGCATCGCCCGCGACGACAAGCGTTTCGCCGTCACGCTCGCCCAGCTCCAGCGCTTCGTGAAGGCCCGCCCCCAGACGGTGGTGATAACCGGCCACGATCGGGAGACGTGGCCGACGCTGGAGGCGGTTTACGCGTAGCGCGCCGACCGGCGACGCTCAGGAGCCGATGCAGACGCTCGAGTGGATGCCGCAGATCGCCCACTCGCCGCCGGACTGGCTCGAGCTCTGCTGACCAACCGAGCCCGTGTAGACCCGGCCGAAGCGCCGGGGGTGGACCTTGCCGCCGCGCAGGGTCACGCTGACCTGCTGGGCGGCGCCCGTGTAGTCGTCGAAGATGATCGCGGCCCAGCAGTTCACGTGCACCGCGCTGTGGCGCTTGCAGTAGCCGGCGATCGCGTAGACCGCGCCCTCCTGGGCGCCGACGCTCCGGGCGACGTGGTACGCGGCCAGGCGAGCCCGGTTCAGCGACAGCGTGCGGGCCGAGGCCACGCCCGGCGCCACGAGCGCGCCGACGAGCAGCACGACCAGCGCGCAGGCACAGACTCGACCCAGCGGACGTTTGACCACAGCGCGAACGTACCCGGCGGGAGGCGCGCGAGTCAACGTTGGCTTTGGAGGCCCTGACGTCAAGGCGAGCTCGCCGATGGTCGAAGCGTTCGCCATGGACGTCTTCGAGGCGACTTCCAGCTCGAGCAGCATCCGCGCCCCGACGGCACGGTGATGGTCTACGTCACCGGCGCGTGGGGCATGCAGCATGAAGCCCACTCACGGGCCAGATCCAGTCGGGTTGCTAGGCCGGAAGGGGGCCGCGACGGCCGTCGACGACGAACCGGATCAGCGGCTCGATCGTCCGCGGAACGTTGGTGAACTGGAGGCGCTCGTTGTCGGCGTGTTCGGCGAGCTTGCCGAAGAGCTCGTCGGCAAAGGATGGGGACACGGTCGCCGTGCCCGTGAGATCGACTTCGACGTCTTCGCCGGCGCTCAGGGCGCGCTCGATCTCGGCGCGCAGCACGGCAGCGCGGCCGCGGCTCGTGAGCACGGGGCCCAGCTCGTCAGCGGGCTTGAGCGTCATCTTCTGGATGGTCGGCATCGGGCGCGTTGCGTTAGGAGGTCTTCGTCAACTTGTCGAGCGCCTCGTAGACTGGGGTGAGGTCGAGTGGGCGGTCGGCGTTGGCCTTGATCGCTACCACTGTACCCGGGAGGGTCGCTGTCCGGCGCTCGTTCCGTGGCTTGGCGCCCCGGAACGCGACGCCGTTGCCGCTGCGGGCCAGAAGGTGGCCGCCGTTGAAGGCCAGAACCATGCTCGTGATGAAGAGGCCGATGCCGGCGTTGCGTTCGGGTGTTGAGGTGACACGCGGCTTGAGCGCCGTGGCTATCGCCTCGGCGTCGTCGTCGATGTGGACGTAGTCGGGGTTCTTCGTCAGGCTGCCACGAATCCCTACCCCGAGGTCGACGATGGCGACCTCGAACGTGCCGCCCTTCGCCCACCCTTGGGCGGCGGCGAACCCTCCCAGCGGCGTGTCGGCGTGGTGGACGACGTTCTCGCAGATCTCGTCGAGGCAGACGCGGATCGCGGCTTTGGCGACGTCGTCGACCTTGCACTGTTCGACGAGCGCGTCGGACATGCTCCCGGCGACCTTCCAGTAGTCGTCGTCGTTGGTGAAGTGCTCGACGGGGCGGAAGCCGAGCGGGTCCTTGCGCTCAAAGTCCTCGGGGTGGTCGACGGCGAGCTCGCGGATGAGGTTCATCCGCTCCAGGTACCGCCGGACCGGCGGGGATTTGGGTATGGCCAGCTGGCTGCCTTCGAGGAACAGGCCGAGGTGTCTGTGGCCCGCTTCAGCGCGGCGATGACGAGCGCGAGCGACGTCGGGCTGAAGTGCACGAGCCGGGTGAGGTCGACTTCGACGACGCGAGGGTCGTCGAGGCGTAGGAGCGGATCGAGCCTCCTGATGACGCGCTCGACTCTGTCGAGCCCGAAGGCGCCGGAGAACTCGATCCGAAGGGGGCTCAGCCACTGCGCTCATGTGTAGCACCGCCCGGGCATAGCTTCGCCCCGCCCAGCTCGACGGCTCTGCGAAGGGCCGACGGGGAGGCTGTAGGCATTCGGCTTGCGGTGCCGATAACACACTTGCTATATTCGCTCACAGGAAAGAACGAACATGAAGCTCACCGACATGACCACCCACGACGAGCCGCTCCAGAAGGAGCTGACCGATCCCGCCTTCCGGGCCGAGTGGGAGCGCACCCCGCTGGCTCGGGCGGTCGCGATCCAAGTTGTGAGCTACCGCGGCCAGCATCGCCTCACTCAGAAGACCCTCGCCGAGCGGCTCGGCATGAAGCAACCCCAGGTCGCTCGGCTCGAGAGTGGCGAGCACAACCCGAGCATCGAGATGCTCGCCCGTCTCTCGGCAGTGATGGACGTCGAGTTCAACATCGACATCCGCCCCCGTGGTCGCCGCTCCAAGCTGGCGACCAAACGAGCGCGTACCGATGCCGCCGTCGCCGACTTCGAGAGTCAGGACGCCGCCGTGTCGCTCGCGGCTGTCTGATCCGCGCGCAGGCTCGCGGTGCTCGCGGCTTTGCCGCTGACACAATCGCCCGCGTGCTGCCAGGTCTCGACATAGCTGCCGTACGCCACTACTGCGAGCAGCGCACCCCGCCGCACGCCCTCGACCAGATGCGCCTCGAGGCCGTCGTGAGCCGCGGCGCGGTGACGATCGTCGAGTGCCGCGCGCCGTGGCGGGAGGACTACGGGCCCGACTGGACGGCGCGAGGCATCGCGCGCCTGCGCTACACGGCCGCACGCAGCGTGTGGACTCTCTACTGGAGCGACCGCAACGCGCGGTGGCATCGCTACGACCTGGTCGAGCCCTCGGCCGAAGTCACCGCGCTCCTCGATGAGATCGACCGCGATCCCATCTGCATCTTCTGGGGCTGATGGCCGGCGACCCGGCCCCCGGTGCGTCGCGAAGTTCCGGGCCTTGGCCTCGCCGAGCAACTTGGTAGCACCAGCGACCAACACGGGACCTGTCAGCCGTGATGCGTAGCCTGCAAGAGTGATCTCGGGATGATTCGGCGTCCCAGCCGAAACGACATCCGTGAGGCGGCGGTGCGCTTTGCTCACGACTGGCACGCGGAGGTACGCGAACGCGGGGAGGCCCAGTCGTTCTGGGCAGACTTCCTTCGAGTCTTCGGGGTCGACCGCCGACGAGTCAACGCGGCTTTCGAGCGCCACGCGCGCCGCAGTTCCACCGGCGGAATCGGATTCATCGACCTGTTGTGGCCCGGCATGTTGCTCGCCGAGCACAAGTCCCGTGGGGCCAATCTCGACGCGGCCATGGGTCAAGCGCTCGACTACGTGGACGGTCTTGATCAGAAGGACTTGCCGAGATTGATCGTCGTGTCTGACTTCGCGCGAATGCGAATGCGAGACCTCGACGATGACGCGGGCCAGGATTACGAGTTCGACTTGTTGGACCTCCCGAACGAGATCGATCGATTGTTGGTCCTCGCGGGCTACACGAGTCGCCGGTTCGAAAACGAGGACGCGGTCAACGTCAAGGCCGCTGAGCTCCTGGGGCGCGTGTACGACGAGATCGAAGCTACCGGCTACCCCGCCCACGCCTTGCGCGTGTTCATCGTCCGTGTCCTGTTTCTTTTGTTTGCGGACGACACAGGCGTATGGCAGCGAAGCGAGTTTGCTGACCTGGTGCGCAACCGGACATCAGAGGACGGAGCAGATCTCGGGATGTGGCTCGGTCGCCTGTTCTCTGTTCTCGACGCCGCGGAAACGGCTCGAACCACTGCGCTCGATGAGGACCTCTCGGCTTTCCCCTACGTGAACGGTGGGCTCTTTGCCGAGCATCTCGACCCGCCTGACACGACACGCTCCATGCGAGAGCGGCTTCTGGAGGCAAGCGCCTTCGACTGGTCTCAGATCAGCCCCGCGGTGTTCGGCTCGATGTTCCAGTCCGTCATGGATCCCGTCCGAAGGCGGGCTCTCGGCGCTCACTACACGTCCGAGACCGACATCTTCAAGCTGATACGCCCGCTCTTCCTAGACGGGCTTGAGGAAGAGTTGCGAGCTTGCGGCACGTCTAAGGCGAAGCTGCGTGCGTTCCACGAGAAGTTGGGACGCCTGACCTTCTTTGACCCGGCATGCGGCTGTGGCAACTTTCTCGTCGTCGCGTATCGCGAGCTGCGGCGACTCGAGCGCGAAACCCTGGCGCGGCTCTACCCCGGTCATGTGCAAATGACCACAGACCTCCAAGGCTGGAGGAAGGTGTCGCTGGACCAGTTCTTCGGTGTTGAACTCGAGGAGTTCCCGGCGAGGATCGCTGAGACGGCGATGTACCTCGTTGACCACCTCGAGAATGAGGCTCTCGGCCGTCACTTCGGTGTCAATTTCGCCGAGCTGCCGCTGACCTCGACCGCTTCGATTCATGTCGACAACGCTCTGCGGATCGAATGGACCGACGTGTTGCCCGCAGCACGCTGCACGTATCTGCTCGGTAACCCGCCGTATGCGGGCAAGCATCTGTTGAGCGACGAGCAGCGCGAAGACCTTGACCTTGTCATGGGCCAGGCGTCACGCGGCGGATCGCTGGACTACGTCACCGGCTGGTTTGTCCGGGCGGCCCTCTACATGGCCGAGAACCCCAGTATTCGCGGCGCGTTTGTCGCGACGAACAGCATCACCCAAGGTGAGCAAGTGCCGGCGCTCTGGCCTGTGCTGCACTCGCTCGGACTGCACATCACCTTCGCTTGGCGGACATTCAACTGGACAAGCGAGGCTCGTGGCGCTGCGCACGTCCACGTTGTCATCGTAGGCTTCGGTCGGTTCTCCGACGCTCCGGTGGCGACGCTTTACGAGTACGACGCCGACTCCGGTGCGGCGATTGGGAGGCCCGCGCGCGGGCTGAACGGCTATCTCGCTCCGGGGGAAGAGATCTATCCCGCGGCGAGGAGCCATCCACTCGATCCTGCGACGCCTCCGGTGGTCTACGGGGCCAAGCCAGCGGACGGCGGGTTCTTGTTGTTAACGGCGGACGAAGCGAATGCAATTCGCGATACGGAGCCGATCGCTGCGTCATACATCCGCCCGCTCATGAGCGCGACAGAGTTTCTTAACGGTCGCGACCGCTTCTGCTTGTGGCTCGCCGACGCCAGTCCCGCCGACATCAGGGGCTCGGATGTCTTGACTGAGCGGCTTGCCTCCGTCCGAGCCTTTCGGTTGGACTCGCCCAAGAAGCAAACTCAGACAATGGCGGAGCTGCCCGGCCAGTTCGCGGAAGTCCGCCGGCCGCGAACAGGCTTCATCTTCGTTCCGAGGCACGCCAGCGCAGCACGCCGCCTGATACCAATGGGCTTCGTATCGGACGAGGACGACGCGGTCGTTCACGACAGTGGCGCCTACATCGAATCCGACGACATCGCTCTGTTCGGTCTGTTGCAGTCCGAAATGTTCGCGGTGTGGCAGCGGACGGTGGGGGGCCGAATCAAGAGTGACTACCGCTTCAACAACAAGCTCGTCTACAACACGTTTCCGTTCCCCGAGCTCTCGGAGTCACAACGGAGCAGGATCGGTGCAGCCACCGAAGCGGTCCTGACTGCTAGGGCGGCCCATGCGGAAGCCTCGCTGGCCGACTTGTACAGCCCGGTGAGCGCTCCACCGGACCTCGTCCTGGCACACCGTCACCTCGACAGTGTTGTCGACGCTGCGTTCGGACGCCGGAGCCGGCCGACCGAGACAGACCGGCTCGCGATCCTGTTCAGCCGCTATCGCGATGCGATCCACGCCGGAACGATTCAAGAGGAGGCCTCCGCCGCTTAGCGGCGGAGGCTTGGCCCGATGGAGATTGAGATCCTTGGGCAGCCCTACCGCGAGTGGGCCAGCGGCGGTTCGTACCTGGCGACGGTCTTGCAGGACAGCCGCGTCGACCGCGTCGTCATCGCGACGGCTTGGGTGAGGGAAAGCGGCATGCGCTCTCTGGTCTCTGGGCTCAAGGCTCTGCGAGCGCGCGGCGGTACGGCAGACATGGTCGTCGGAGTAGATCTGAAAGGGACGACGCGGCAAGGGCTCGAAGAGGCGCGACGCCACGTCGACAACCTCTACGTAGTTCACGACCCTGAGGGACGCACTTTCCACCCAAAGGTCTATCTGGCGACCGGCAAAGAGTTCGGATACGCGCTGATCGGTTCAAACAATCTCACCGCCGGTGGCCTGGCATTCAACTACGAGTGCGCATTCGCCTGCACCTTCGTTCCACACCGCGAGCCGGAGGTGATGAAGAGCATCAACGCCTACGTTCAGTTGCTCGTCAGAGACAGGGCGATCTGCAAGCGAGTAACGCCGGCGGTTCTTGCGCGGCTGATCAAGGAAGACTGGCTAGCCGACGAGGGTGCCGATCGCCGCCACAGAAACGAGGACCGGACGAGGAGCGCAGCCGCGCGGTCATCGGGCTCGGAAGAGCCACTGTTTTCGGCAAGCGCCGTGGAGAAGCGCAAACGGGCCGTACCATCGAATCCGCGACGCCCACCGACGCGAGCGCCGGATCGGACTCGTTCTCGCGTGGCCCTGGCGCCCGATACATGGTGGAAGCGACTGGGTGTGGGCGATGCCCAGCGGCCGCCCCAAGGGAATCCGACGGGTGTGGTGAGACTGACACCGCCACATGATCGCAGCGATCGCGGGACGTTCTTCCGACGTGTGTTCTTCGCCGACGAACGATGGCGCTCTGCGCGCGACACAAACGGCAATCGAATTCAGATCGCCTCGATCACGGTTGACGCCGAGATCGGAGGTCACGCGCTTGGACCGAAAGCAGTTGTCGTCGACTACGGCAAGTACCGCGATGTGCGCGGACGCGCGACCACCGTCCTGCATTGGGGAGAGCTGATGGAGGAGCTACGAGCGACAGACGTCACTGACTGGTACCTGCTGGTTGAGCGAGGACCAGGCGCGTACCGCCTTCTGCTCACGCCGACCCAGCCTGCGTGAAGACAGCTCGCGGGCCTGGCGTCCCTGACTTCGGGACACATCCGGGACACATTGGCCCAGACGAGAGCAGCCCCCAAACGCAGAAAGCCCCGCAACGCAGGGCTTTCTCAATGCCGGAGGAGGGACTCGAACCCCCGACACGCGGATTATGATTCCGCTGCTCTAACCGACTGAGCTACTCCGGCGGGGACGGGGCAGTTTAGTCAGTGGTCGGCTCGCGGCTGGCGTCGGCGTCGAGCGACACCCGGGTCCCGTAGTACGGCTCTCCGTCGAGCACGAAGTGGCCCGTCAGGCGGCGCAGGCTGAACGTCTGACCGCGCACGACCAGCGTCCGCCCCTCGTCGCGGATCTCCTCGATCGTCGCCGGCTCGGCGATGCCCAGGTGCAGCACGACGACGTCCATCCCCACATGCGGGACCGGGCGGGATGCGAACGACACGGGCCGCTCACGCGTCCTCATCGTCGGGATCGGCCGCGTCGATGACCTCGCGGACGAAGCTCTCGCGGGCCTTGCGGCTCTGGCGCAGCATCCACCACTCGCGCCGGTCGCCGCGCGTGCCCTCCTTGAGGACGTGGCGGATGTAGGACTCGCGGATCTCGTCGGCCTGGAGCAGCATCCAGCGCTCCACCGCGGTCTCGTCGTCGGCGTCCAGCACCTCCTTGGCGAACGCGCGGCGCACGTCGCGCGACTGGCGCAGCATCCACTTCTGCTGGGGGTCGCGAAGGCCCGCCGCGGCCATCTTCGCGACGCTGTCCGGACCGGTGAGGACGGCGCGCTCGGCGCCGGAGATCTTCGGGACGCGCGGCACGCGGCGGACGGTAGCGCGGCGCCGAGGAAATTCCCCAGCGTCAACGCGCGGCGGTGGCCTAGCCGCGTCGCAGCAGAAGGGTGCGGCTGGTCGCGAGCGACGTCCACCCGTCGCGGTCGAGGAGCGCGACGCGGACGCGAGCGGGCGCGGCGACCGCGAACCGCGCCTCGGAGACGTAGTCGAGGCGGGTGCGGACCGCGGGCCACCAGCCGAAGCGCTCGCGCAGGAGCTCCTCCAAGACGATGTGGCCGTACGGCAGCGGGGGCGTCACGGTGACGGCGATCCCGCCGCGGACCGGGCGGACCAGCACCTTGCGGTCCGCGACGATCAGGTGGCGCGCCCGGCTGGCGCCGGCGTCGACGGCGGCGCGGTAGTCGCCCGTCGCGTCCGGCGCGACGTCGGCCGCCCAGGTCCCATCGGGGTTGGCGGCGGCCGTAGCGACCGTCCGCCACTCGCCGGCGACCGAGCGCTCGATCCGGACCGGGACCGAGGGGTCGGCCGTGCGGCCGTCGAACCGCACCGGATCGCCGAGCGGAACAGGCAGAACGGGCAGCGGTCCGAGCGTGACCGGGCTGACGTCGATCTCCCCGGTCATCCCCTCGTGCAGGCGGCAGTGGTAGGGAAAGGTCCCGGCGGTCGCGTAGGGGTGCGAGAACGTGTCGCCGCCGGGCAGGTCTCCGGAGTCGAAGCTGCCGTCGTTCGCGGTGACCGTGTGGCGGCGCTCGCTCACGTTGGTCCACCGCACCGTCTCACCGGGGAGGATGTCGAGCTCGCCGGGCCCGAACGCCGAGAACTCGGCGTGGACCTCCTGGACGCCGCCGGTGGCGGCGGGGGAGTTCGTGCCGGACAGCGCCGCCAGGGCGACTGCGAGCGCCACGCCGCGTCTCATCGCCGCGTTACCCGGTAGATCCCGATCATGCCGCGGCGCATGTGGTCCTCCACGTGACAGTGGTACAGCCACGTCCCCGGGTCCTCCTCGTGCCAGCGGATGCGGAAGCTCTCGGCGGGGCCGACGGTCTGGGTGTCGCGCGGGACGCCGCCGGGCGCGATCCAGCGGTGTCCGTGCACGTGGAAGGTGTGGTGGTCGGAGCCCATCGCCATGACGTCCCACTGGACGAGATCTCCCACCCGCGAGCGGAACACCGGCGTGTTGCCGACGAACGCGCGCCCGTCGATCGCCTGGAACTTCCCGAACGCCGAGAACACCACCTCGAACTCGCGGTCCGGCGCCCGTTCGTGGCGGCCGAGGATCGAGAGCATCCCGAACATCCCGCCGGCGATCGAGTCGTCCATCGAGCGGGAGTGGTCGTGGTAGGGCCAGACGCCGACCGAGTCGCGGCCCGCCGTGAGCCGGTAGGTGTACGTCTGGCCGAACTTCACGTCGCCGTCCCGCCCGGAGAACCCGGGGATGAACGCTCCGTCGTAGCTCGGCTTGTAGTGCACCCCGTGGAAGTGCATGGAGTGCGGGTCGTGCCGCAGCGTGTCCATGTTCTTGAAGTGGACCCGCAGCCGGTCCCCGACGCGCTCCTTGATGAGGGGACCGGGGATGAGCAGGCCGTCCGCGTTGGACGGCCGCGCGTTGGGCAGTGGCTGCCGCCATTCGGCGGTGTAGCGGCGGTAGACGACGGTCGGGAAGATCGCCTGGGCCGGGTCGACCGGCATGTCCATGATCGCGTCGTGCCCGTTCGGGACGACGTTCCAGGTGGTGGGCACGGCGGCCACCCAGTAGTCGCGGACGCGGACGCGGTCCTGTTCGCCGTGGCGTAGTTCACGCTTACCGCGCCGGTAGCGGCAACGTAGGCGCCGACGGCATCCCGCTT
>DAINCW010000021.1:20330-21379 GCA_036732205.1 Solirubrobacteraceae bacterium
CACGCGAGGCCCCCGGCTGCCGCCAGGGCCCTCGCGAGACGACGCGCGGTCATCGGGCTACCGGGTGACGATCCGGGCCTGCATCCACGGGTGGATCAGGCACATGACGTAGAGGGTCGTCCCCGGCTTCGCGGTCACCTTCATATCGACAAACGAGTTCTTCTTGCCGGCGATGAACGCGGAGTCGCCGGGCTTGTCGAGGTTCGGCGGGGTGTCCTGGCCGACGCCGTTCTCGAGGTAGAGGAACTTCGGCGGTGCATTGCTGCTCGGGTCGGCGCCGTGAGCCTTGCCGAGCTTCTCGCAGATCTTGCACTTCTCGATCTGGCCCGCGGTCTTCGGGACGTCCTTGCGGTCGACCACGGTCAGGGTGTGGGGTCCGTCGGAGTCGACGTTGTAGACGAGGTGAATCGTGCCGCCCGACTTCACGGGGTAGGCGTCCTGGTCCCAGCGCAAGCCGTCCTGGATGTAGCGGTTGGGCACGAACTTTAGGGACTGCTTTTCCTTGACGGTCGTCTTGGACGGCGCAGAGGCGCCGCTCGCGGCGATCGCCCCGGTGCCCAGCGCGCCGGCCAGGCACGCGCCGGCTACGGCGGCCGTGGTCTTGCGGTTCATTCAGGCTCCTTCGGCGGATGGCAGTAGGGAGGCGCCGCCACCTTAGCTGCGCGCGCAGCGGCGGCACCCGGTTGTCCGGCGGTACGCGAGGATCCTGTCGTGCTGCTGACCGTCCCCAACGTCTCCGAGGGCCGCGACCGCGCCGTCCTGGAGGCGATCGGTGCTGCGATGGCGGCCGCCGGGGCACGGGTGCTCGACCTCCACGCGGACCCCGACCACCATCGCGCGGTCCTCACCGCGGCAGCGGAGCCCGGCGCGCTCGCGGCTGCGCTGGAAGCCGCGGCGCGCGACGCGATCGCCCGCATCGACGTCTCCGGGCACGCGGGACTCCATCCGCACGTCGGCGCGCTGGACGTCGCCCCGGTGGTCTGGCTCGACGACGCCTCGCGCGGGGCGGCATGCGCCGCGCGAGCCCGACAAGCCCGGGGATGAAGAGG
>DAINCW010000022.1:0-20758 GCA_036732205.1 Solirubrobacteraceae bacterium
TCGCTGCTCGCCGTCGCGCAGCGGCGGCCGGTGACGTACTGCGCGCACAACCTCGAGTCCGCCTTCCGCCACACGCTCAGCGACGGGGACCCGGCCTCCGCGACCGAGCGCTTCGAGCGGCGCCTGCTCGACGCCATGGCCGAGAGCTGGATGGTCTCGCCCGCCGACGCCGAGGGCGCGACGGCGCTCTGCCCGCGAGCGACGATCCGGATCGTGCCGAACGCCGTGGACACCGCGGCGCTCCGGCCGGTCGTTCGCGCGGCGGGCGCGACCGCCGTGCTCCTGGTCGCGGATCTCACGTACGAGCCCAACCGGGTGGGGCTGCGCTTCCTCGCCGACGAGGTGATGCCGCTGCTGTGGCAGGACCGCCCCGACGCCCGGCTGGTCGTGGCGGGCCGCGGCGAGACCCGCGTCCCACCGGACGACCGGATCGAGGTGCTCGGCTTCGTCGACGACCTCGAGCCGCTCTACGCCGCGGCCGGCGCGGTCGCGGTCCCGCTGCTCCAGGGCGGCGGCTCCCCGCTGAAGTTCGTGGAGGCGCTGGCCCACGCGCTGCCCGTCGTGGCGACCGGCCGCGCCGCCGCCGGGCTCGACGTGGTCGACGGCGAGCACTACCTGCGCGCCGACGACCCGCGCTCGTTCGCCGCCGCGCTGTCCCGCGTGCTGGCGGGCGCGGGCGCGGAGCTCGGAGCGCGCGGCCGTGCGCTGGTCGAGCGCGAGTACTCGATCGACGCGCTCGCCGAGAGGGTGCGGCCATGAGCCCGGGCGGCGGCGACGAGCACCGCAGCCGCCGGCTGCTCTTCTCGCCCGAGCTGGCGGACGGGACGCTCCGAATGGCCGACCTGGCGCGGGCAGAGGCGCGCGAGGCCGTGGTGTCGCGACGCGTTCCGTCGCGGGTCAGCCGCGCCTACCAGCGCGTGCTGATGAAGCGCGGCCGGCTGACCTACGAGCACCACACGGTCGACCGGTTCATGGCCGCGCGCCGGGCGGTGCTCGGCGACCGCGCGGAGGGCCCGCCGCGGCTGCTGATCCGCGTCGACGAGTTCCCCCACTACCGGGCGTGGGACGAGCCGTCGACCTTCGGGACGGAGGCCTTCCGCCGCTTCCACGCCACGCTCGCCGACGCGGGGATGGCATACCTCATCGCGGTGCCGCCGCGCGTCTCGCGCCGGCCGCTCGACCCGCGCGAGACCGCGTGGCGCCCTCTCGACGACGGAGAGGTCGAAGAGCTCGCCCTCCTGCGCCGCGAGGGTGTCGCGTTCGCGCTGCACGGGCTCGACCACCGCACGCGCCACACGCGCGCGCGCAGCAAGGCCGAGCTCACGGGCCTGTCAGAGGCCGCGCTCGACGAGCGCCTCGAGCTCGCCGAGACCGAGCTGGCCGAGCAGACCGCGATCCGGCCCGAGGTGTTCGTGCCTCCGTACAACCGCTTCGACTGGCAGCGCTACGGCGTGCTCGCCAAGCGCTACGCCGTCGTCTGCGGCGGCGCGGAGAGCGTGGTGCGCATGGGCTGGCACGACACGCCGCTCTGGCGCGGCGACGCGGTTTGGATGCCTAGCTACCCGCCGATGTACGGCACGGCGGCCGAGGTCCTGCCGGCGGTGCGCCGCCTCGCCGAGCGCGGCGCAGCGCTCTGGGTGCCGGTCGGGCTGCACTGGGGCTGGGAGCGGGACGCCGGCTGGAGCGATCTGGAAGACTTCGCGCGCGAGGCGGCGCGCTGGGCGTCGCCGTGGGACGACTTCCTCGAGGCGGTGCGACTCAGCGCGTGAAGATCGTCAGCGTCATGACGACCGGGTCACGCGGCGGCGCGGAGTTCGCCGCCGTGGAGATGCTCGACGCGCTCGCCGCGCGCGGGCACGACGTCGTGATGCTCTCCAATCAGCCGGAGATCGGCCGCGACACCGACGTCCCGGTCCGGCCGCTGTCGATCGGGCCGAAGCTGTCGGTCGGCACGTGGCCGGGGCTGATGGCGCGCTGGCCCCTGCTGCGCCGGCGCCTGCGCGCCGCGCTGGAGGCCGAGGCGCCGTACGACGTGCTGCTCGTCCACTACAAGAAGGAGCAGCTGCTCGCGGCGGGGCTGCCCGCGGCCCTGCGCTCGACGCTCGTGTGGTGCGAGTGGGGGCTGGTGCCCTTTCCCATGCGCAAGGGGCTGCCGCGGCGCGCGTACCTGCGGGCCGCGAAGAGGGCGAAGGTCGTAATGGCGGTGGCCGAGGCCACGCGCCGCAACGTCATCGACGTCGGCGTGCCGGCCGACAAGGTCGTCTACGTGCCGAACGTCGTGCGCACCGACGACATCGCCTACACGGCCCAGGGGCGCGCGCGCGTGCGTCGCGAGCACGGCATCCCCGACGACGCGTTCACCGTCGGCTGCATCTCGCGCTTTCACCCCAAGAAGCGCAACGACGTCGTCGTCGACGCCGTCATCGAGCTCGGCGACGGGACATCGCACCTCATCCTCGCCGGCGACGGCGAGACCGAGAGCGAGCTGCGCGCGCTCGCCGAGCCGCTGGGCGATCGCGCCCACTTCATCCCGACGCCGTCGGGCGACGTCGCCGACGTGCTCTCGGCCTTCGACGTCTCGGTCTTCTGCCCCAGCCCGACCGAGGGCGCGCCGCGCGCCTTCATCCTCGGGATGCTCGCCGAGCGGCCATGCCTCGCCACGGGTGCCGAGGGCGTCGCGGACATGATCTCGGCTGAGTTCGGTGCCATCACATCGCCCGAGAACGACCCGCACGCGCTGGCCGTCGAGCTGGCGCGACGCCGCGACGACCCCGAGCTGTGCCGTCGCGAGGGGCAGGCCGCACGGCGTCACGCCGAGCCCACGTACGCCGCGCCCGTGGTGGCCCAGCGCATCGAGGCGCTGTTCGGCTCCGCCGGCGCCTGAAGCCAGCGGTATCCACCCCGCTCGCGTCCGCGGTCATCTTCATCCGCCGCAAGCGCGCCTGATCAGGGCGCGCCAGTCGGCCCCGAAGCACTCGAGCGAGTTGTTCGTGACAACGTAGTCGCGCGCGGCGCCGGCCAGGCGGGCGGCGGCAACCGGGTCGAACGCGCGCAGGCGCGCCGCGACGTCGGCCGGATCGGGCTCGATGCACAGCGCGTCGTAGGCCGGCACGTCGCGCAGCAGCGTGCGCATCCACCCCACTCGCGTCGTCACGACGGGCAGGCCGCTGGCCATGGCCTCGAGGATCACGAAGCTGCACGCCTCGTAGCGGGTGGGGAACAGCAGGCAGTCGGCGGCGGCGTAGGCGAGGGCCAGGCGCTCGGGCTCGAGCACCCCGAGGTTCGTCGCGCCCTCGACCGGCGTGGCGCCCGCCACCGCCAGGTCCCAGCCGCCGGCACGGGCCGCGCCGGCGACGAGGTCGCCACCCTTGCGGTACTCGATGCGGCCCGCGTAGAGCGCGAGCCGGCGCTCGGGCGCGATGCCCAGCGCGGCCCGGGCCTCCGCACGATCGCGCGGCCGGAACAGCTGCGTGTCGACGCCGTTGGGGATGACCGCGTCCGCCCTGCGCCGGTAGTGGCGCACCGTCTCCTCCGCCGCGCTGTCGGAGACGACGGCCAGCAGCCCCGCCCGGCACGTCGTCGCCTCGACCGCGGTGTACGAGACGTAGCGCCGCACCCAGTCGTAGGTCCGCAGGCCATGACGGATGGCCATCGTCTCGGCGGCCGACGTGCCGTGGAAGACCTGGATGCGCGCGGGGACATGCGGCGCGCGCAGGCCGAGGAACCCGTTGCCGATGATCAGGTCGGGCGGCGGGGCGACCGCGCGCGCCGCCGTCCCCGACCGCAGCGACAGGACGAGCGGCGTCCCGCCGAAGCGAAAGGCCCACTTGCCCACCGTCCCAGAGGGGCCCGCCTCGCTGACCGACCAGCCCTCGGCCCGCAGGACGTCGCCGACGAGGCCGCAGAAGCGCTCGACGCCCCCGGCGTTGCCGCCGGGCTCGGGCGACAGCACGAGCGCGTGGCCGCTCAAGAACCGCCGCGCAGCCGATCGAGGTCGTCCATCGAGCGCAAGCTACCAGTGGCCTCAGCTCAGGCAGGATCCACTGCAGAGGTGTACGCCTGAGGAGTCACGATGCATGACGGGCAGTTACAGCCCGCTGGGCGTCGAGGAACCACAGGATGGTGGCTATCCGCAGGAGCGTGTGGGTGTAGCCGGTGCGGGACTGTGCGTCTGTGGTCAAGAGCGAGCGCAGACGTGGCTCGTCGATGAGTTGCCAGATCGCGGGGTCCGCCGCGTCGACCAGCGCCTGGAGCGTCTCGATGTGGTCTTCGAGCCAGCGCTCGAGAAAGGAGGGCTGTTGTGGCGTGGCAGCGGCTGATACGCCATGGCGGTTGCGGTGCAGGATCGTCTGCATGAGCTGCCGGAAGGCCATCAGACCCACCAGATGCGGATGCTGCGGGGGGAAGGGCGTCTCGAAATCGTGGTCGAGCAGGTCGGGGCTCAGCGACTTCAGCAGCCGGTGATGCGCGGCCTCCAGGTAGCGCTCCTGTGGGCTGAGCGAGAAGCAGTACTCGATGAAGGGCCGCGTGCAGTAGGGGCTCAGCAGGTCGCTGCGGCCGGAAGCTCGGCGAGGACCGGTGGCTCCCCAATTGGCGACGCGCTCGAACGCATAGAAGGCCTCCGAGAGCTCGCGAGTGGACCAGCCCTCGCTATGGCGCTCGCCGGCGAAGCGCTCGAGGTAGTCGAGAACGACCGCTCGGCCGCTGGCAGTGAGCAGGCCCTGATCGTCGATCTTGAGGGCGAGCAGACGCTGCTGGACCGATGCCAGGCGCGAGATCCCCGGCAGGTTGGGTGAGACATTGCTCAAGGCTCCGCTGCCCGCTCGTCCGATCTCTCCGCCTACGCCCCAGAGGGTCAAGCCGAGCGTCTCAGCGGGTTCCTCCAGCGCGATGTAGTCGGCCAGCTGGATGAGACTGGACAGGCCATCGTTTTGAGCGATGAATCGCGAAGCCGCCACCGTCCAGTCCAGCTCTCTCGCATCGGGGACGATGATTTCGTGCGCCAGATCGAATCGTCCAGCCAGCTCCCGCGCGATCTGCACATCGGTCGAGTCCTCGGTTCCCCCGGTGTAGTACATGGTCTGCACGCCGGCGTGCTGGAGCAGCGCCGCCATCACGCGGGTGTCGTGCCCGGCGGTCAGGGCGCAACGCACGGGTCCCGCCACCCGGGCGGCATTGTCCACCAGCCGGGTCAGCTCGCCGGCGAGCTCCGTCGCGCTGCCGCGCGCGGACTGGGCCCGCGCCATGTGACCTGGGCCGAAATGACGAGAGCTGGTGATTCCGCGGGTGGTGAGCGTGTGGAGCGATCCGCCGCTGAGCGCGCTCACCCCGCGGAGCAACGTGCGCTGTCCCACGGCCCAGCCCAAACCGACGAATGAGCTGACCCCGAGCTCATCGAACTCGTCAACGGACAGCAGCCGGGCGAGGATGGACACGCTGGTGCTCGCCACCAGCCCGCCCGCGTGCGCCGCCACATAGACCCGGACCAGGCCAAGCGGGTCGACCAGGACCTCGGCGATATCCGCCTCGAGGTCGAGGCGGACAGCACAGAACTGACCCTCGAGAAGCCCGGGGAGGTCCGTCCAACGCCCGGCGAGCGCCGCCGCGTCCCACCCGTCAAGAGAACCGTCCGACGCAACCGGCAGACCGTCGAAGAACACGACGCTCCGATCTGATCGCGCCAGATAACGCCGCTGGCCGCCGGCGAAGGAGCCATGGTGGATTCCCGCGGCTCGGACTCGTCCGGACTCCGACTGCTCCTGCCAGAGGGTCGAAGGATCCAGACGAAATTCTTCGCCCACCGAGGTGACCCCGTCCACCAGCTCATCAAGGCGTACCCCGGTGGCTCCGACCGCGATGGCGAACACCTGCATCGCGCTATCGAAGCATTATCTCGGACGGCCCACAAAGCCGGACAGCATCTACCTCGGCTCAGGCAGGCCGGCCGGCGCGCAGGATGCGCAGATCAGCCATCCGCACGGCGCCCGAGCCGAAGAGGAGCGCCGGGTACACGATGAGCGATGCGCCGGCCGACACGAGGGTCGGCGCTCCCATGTCCCGGCCGAGCCACGCCAGGCCGCCGACGACCGCGGCGGCCGCCGCGATGCGCACGAACGGAACCAGGCGCGGCCGGTACTCCAGCGTGTGCAGGACGTCGCGGCCCATCAGGCCGAGGACCAGCAGCTCCGTGCCGAGCGTGATCCACGCCGCGGCCTTGAAGCCGTACGGTGGCACCAGGGCGAGGTTCGCCACCACGTTGCACGCGAGGCCCACGGCGGCGTAGGTGACGAAGTGCCGCCGGAGCCCGAGCACGATGCGCAGCGAGCCGATCAGGTGGCCGAAGGCGATGCACACGAACGCGCCGAGCAGGATCGGCAGCGCCGGCCCGGCAGCGGCGAAGTCGTGGCCGAAGAGCAGCGACATCAGCGGCGTGGCCAGGGCGATGGCGACCGCTAGAGCGCCCAGCGACGCCATCGCCATGAGCTCGCCGGCGGTCTGGCTGAGCTTCCGGATGCGCTCGACGTTCGCCGGCCAGGCCGCCGACATCAGCGGCAGCAGGGTCGTCATGACCGCCGAGGGGACGAACTGAGACTGGTCGAGGATCCGGTAGGCGGCCCCGTAGAGGCCGGCCTGGCGCGCACCGGCGACCTCGAAGACGATGACCTGGTCGATGCGGACGTAGGCCGTGACGAGCAACCCGGCGATCGACACGGGCGCCGCGACGCGCAGCAGCTCGCGCCACAGCCCCCGCGTCTCACGGAACTGGAGCACTCCGGTGCGCATGGCGAGCAGGAACTGGAGGCTCGTCGACGCGAGCTGGGACAGCGTGAAGGCGACCGCGAACGCGACGAGGCCGGCGTGCAGCGCCGCGAGGACGATCACCGCGGCCGCCCACACGACGCTGTTGAACGTGAGGACGGCGATCGTGACGTCGTTGCGCATGCGCAGCTGGAACACCGCGCGCGTCGACGTCAGCGCGCCGAAGGCGAGCGTCACCGAGAGAACCGCGCCCGCCACCCGCATCGCCGTGGTGTCGGCGACGAAGAAGAGCACGAGGACGGTCGCGGCGGCGACCGGGACGGCGAGGATCGAGCGCACCAGCACGGCGGCGCCGATCCACTGCCCGGCCCGCTCGCGGTCGGCGGCGGCGCGGGCCACCGCCACCGTCTCGAGCCCGAGGTCCCCGAAGGCGCTGCCGACGGAGGTGATGGCGAAGATCGTGGCCCACTGGCCGAAGCCGCGGTCGCCCAGGGCGCGGGCGAGCGTCAGCGTGACGACGACGCCCAGCGCGAGGTTGCCGACGCGACCGATCAGCTGGACGGCGATGTCGGCGGCGGCGCGGCGCGCGCCGACCGCCGGGGGTTCGCTCACCGCGTCCCCAGCGCGTCGAACTCGACCAGCAGGAGCCTGCGCGGCACGAGGGAAGGCTATGCCCTCGGGCGGCGGTCATACACTCACCGGCGCCATGGCCCGAGCCATCATCCTCGCGGGCGGACTCGGCACGAGGCTGCGGCCGTACACGACCGTGCTGCCGAAGCCGCTGATGCCGGTCGGCGACCGCCCGATCCTCGACATCGTGCTGCGCCAGCTGCACCGCGACGGCTTCCGCCGGATCACGATCACCACGGGCTACCTGGCCGAGCTGATCGAGGCGTTCTTCCGCGACGGCGAGGCGTACGACCTACAGATCGGCTACTTCCGTGAGGAGACGCCGCTGGGCACCGTGGGCGCGCTGAGCCTGATCGACGGCCTCGACGAGGACTTCCTCGTGATGAACGGCGACGTGCTCACCGACCTCGACTACGCGGGGCTACTGGAGCACCACAAGGTCAGCGGCGCCGCCGCGACGATCGCCGCGCACACGCGCGACGTCGAGATCTCGCTCGGCGTCATGCGCTTCGAGGACCCATCCGACCAGACCAAGCTCACCGACTACGTCGAGAAGCCGACGCTCACCTATCAGGCCAGCATGGGCGTCTACTGCTTCTCGCCGCGCGTGCTCCCCTACATCGAGCCCAACGTGCGCCTCGACTTCCCCGACCTGGTGCTGCGGCTCATCGCGGCGGGCGAGGAGGTCCGCGCGTGGCCGTCGCAGGACTTCTGGCTCGACATCGGGCGGCCCGAGGACTACGAGCAGGCCCAGGACGAGTTCGAGCGGCTGCGCTCGAGGTTCATCCCCGACGGGTGAGCGCCCTCCGCGGCCGAAAGGCCGTTGAGCAGGCCTATTCCGTCAATGGACGGATGTCCGGTTCGGGCCGGGTCCCGCAGGGCCGATGGTCCACAGGCATGCCTGTGTTCCGTCTCCTCGCGCGAGGGGCCGCCCCGGCCCTCTCCGTCGTCCTTGCCCTGGGCATCGCCGGCCCCTCGCTGGCGCGCTCGCCGGCGGCCAAGAAGGGCGCGCGCTGCACGACGAAGCACACGCTCAAGCACACCGGCAAGAAGACGCGCAAGCCGGTGAAGAACTCCAGGGCCCACGCCGCCACGAAGCACCCCGCGTGCACGGGCGTGCGGGCTCCGACCCACCGGCCCTCGCCGAGCTCGTCGGGGCCGTCCGGCTCTTCGGGGTCGTCAGGCTCGTCCTCGAGCGCGGGGGCGATGAACATCGGCCTCGTCGCCAACACGCAGGGTTGGGGCGACCACGCGGACCAGCGCCTGGCCACCGTGGCTGACCGCAGCGGCGTGCACTGGCTGCGCGAGGAGTTCGACTGGGACGTGGTCCAGGCGACCGCCGGCACGTTCGACTGGAGCCGCTACGACATCCTCATGACCGGCGCCGCGCACCACGGCGTCCACATCCTGCCCGTGCTCATGGCGCCCCCGAGCTGGGCCGCGTCCACCTTCTCCTCGTTCCCGGGCGACCCGGCGACGTACGCGACGTTCGTCTCCGCCGTCGTCGCGCGCTACGGCCCGGACGGCGTGTTCTGGACGACGCACCCGTCGCTGGACGCCAGCGTCGCCCCCGTGTGGTTCGAGCTGTGGAACGAGCCGTACTACACGCACACCGCCGGCGGCGTCTACGACCCGCCCGGCTACGCGCGCCTCGTGCGCACCGCCGTCACCGCCGCCCGCCTTGGCAACCCCCGCGCAAGGTTCCTCATCGGGATGGAGACCACCGGCCAGCAGGTCGGCAGCGACTGGGTCACGTGGACCGAGGCCCTCTACCAAGCCGACCCGAACTTCGGCGACGTCTTCGACGGCGTCGCGGTGCACCCGTACAGCGAGGACTTCACGGCGACGCCGCCCACGGCGAGCGACTTCGACCGCTTCAACCGCTTCGACGCCATCCACCAGACCCTCGCCGCCCACGGCGACGGCGCCAAGCCGTTCTGGATCACCGAGATCGGCTACACGACCTGCCAGGGCACCGACGGATGCGTCTCCGAGTCACAGCAGGCCGCTGATCTGCGCCAAGCCTACGCGCAGGCGTCACAGTACGCCTACGTGAAGGCCATGTTCATCTACTGCTTCATCGACGACGGCACGGGCGTGCCGACCGACGGTGAGCAGTGGTTCGGGTTGCTGCGGCGGGACGGCACCCCGAAGCCGGCATGGGACGTGTTCCAGTCCATTCTGGCCGACAACCCGGCGCGCTGAGACGGCTCGCCGCTCCAGCCACCGCGGCGGCGCTCGTCGTCGTCGAGCCCTCGGCTCGGGGCCGCTCTACGCCGTGGCGCTCGCGGAGCGCCCGGTCCAGTACTGGTAGACCCGCACGCGCAGGCCGCTCGTCCCGAGCTGCCCGGGCAGGCGCAGCGAGTAGCGGCTGCGGCGGTCCAGGCGGAAGACTGCCTTGTAGAGCTGGCGCCCGCCGCGGAACGCGTCGAGCTCGAGGTCGTCTCCCGCCGGCCCGCTGCCCGAGGCGACCAGCCGCCCGCCCGAGCGGCGCAGGCGCAGCTTGACGCTGCGCACGGGCGGCCCGTGGCCCATGAACACCCGCTGGAGCGCGGCGAACGCCGGCTTGCGGTTGCCGTGCACGTCGATCAGGCCGAAGTCGTACTGCGTGAAGTCCGCCATGTTGTAGGTGATCGCCGCATCCACCCAGGACGTGTGCTTGAGCGACGCGTAGATGTCCTGGAGCGACCGGCCCTCCTCGACCTTGCTGACGCACGCGTGGCCGCCCTGCGTGCGCTGCGGCGAGCAGCTCGTCCAGCCGAACTCCGACAGCCACACGGGCGAGCTGTCGCCGTGGGCCTTCATCACCTGGCGGATCGTGCGCAGCGAGCCCAGGACGATGTCGTAGTAGTGGACCGACAGGGCGTCGTATGAGCCTTTGATCCCGGCGGCGTAGAGCGCGCTGAGAAAAGCGCCGTTCGCGCCGACGAGCGAGCCGGCGAGCACCTGCGTCTGCGGGCTCGCCGCCTTGATCGCCGGATAGGCGGCCTTGAGGATCGCGGCGTAGCGCGTCGGCTTGTCGGGGCCCGCGAAGTAGAACTCGTTCTGGTGGTCGGGCTCGTTCCAGATCTCGATCGCCGTGAGGCGCGCGCCGTAGCGGGCGGCCAGGAAGCCTGCGGCCTCGGCGTAGTCATGCGGGTCGGTCGGCGGCCATGTCTGAGCTCGCGCGTCGCATGCCGAGCGGATGTCGTCCGGTGCGCTCGACGCCCAGCACGGCGTGCCCTCGAACGTGAAGAGCACACGCAGGCCGCGAGACTTCGTGTCCGCCATGAAGCCGTCGAGGAGGGCGAGGTACGCCGGGTCCCGCCGGCCGGAGGCGTCCGGCTCGAGGGCGGCCCACGTGACCTCCGTTCGCACGAGGTCGGCCCCGAGATCCTTGGCGGCGTCGAGCTGCTGGCGCAGATAGGCCGGCGACTGCCCCTTGCTCAGGTTCGCGATCTGGACGCCGTTGGTCAGCGCCGACGCGGGAGCGGCGGGCGTGAGTGCGGCGGCCGCAGCGACTGCGGACACGATGAGGACACGCGCACGCATCGGTCCCACTGTAGTCGGCAGCTTTGCGATTCCGTTGACCGCGGCGGGTAGCATCGAGGCGTGTCCGACTCGGTGTCGACGCGTGCCCAGGCGATCCTCGCCGCGGCCGAACACGCCGCACAGGGCGGTCCGCCAACCGGGCCAACGCCGCCCATCCCGGCGCACACACCGGCGTCGGCATGGCCGCCTCCCCCGCCGCCCGGTTCCTACTCGCCGTCGCTGCCCACCACGCAGCCGGGCCAGCTCCTCGCGCTCGTCGATGCGGTGGTGGCGGGCACCGAGGAGGCCAAGCGGCGCCTCGACGAGCTGGCACACACGCTGGAGGAGCTCACGCACCGTGTGCAGGGCGACACCGGCGCGCCGCCGGGGCCGTTCGCCCCGAGCCCCGAGCCGGCCGCTCGCCAGCCGGCGCCGCACGCGCCCGCCGCCGCGGACATCATGGCCGCCGGCAACGTGCTGGCCGGCGAGATGAGCGAGCGCTTCCCCAGCGAAGCGTCGCCGGGCGCGATGAGCAACCGGTCCCGGCCGCGGCCGCCGCGCGGCAGCGAGCGCCCGCGCGCGTCCGCCGCGGTCGAGGCGGAGTCGGGGGCCCAGGAGACTCCCGGCCCTTCCGACTCGCTGAACTCGACCGCCCGTCTCATCGCCATCGAGATGGCGGTCGGCGGCTCGACCCGCCTCCAGGTGGACCGGCGGCTGCGCGACGAGTACGGCTTCACCGACGCGGCCGCGATCCTCGAGGACGTCTTCGGCGCCGGCAGCCAGCCCGGCACGCAGATGCCCTGGGGCCGGCGGCCCTAGCCGACCGCCCGGCGCACCGCCGCGACGACCAGCTCGACCTCGCGCTCGCCGAACGATGACGCGAGCGGGAGCGCCGTGTGGCGCCCGGCGACCTCCTCGGCGCGCGGGCGCGAGCCGTGGTCCGAGTACTCCGAGAACGTGGTGATCGCCGGGTACCAGGTCGTCTGGATGCCGTCAGCCGCGAGCTGCTCGCGAAAATGGTCGCGGGCAGGCTCGTCCGGCAACAGCACGGGGAAGCAGAAGTGCGACGAGCGCTCGACGTCGTCGTCGGTCCACGGGATCTCGACGCCGGGGATGCCCGCGAGCCGCTCGCGGTACATGCGCACCTGCGCGCGGCGGCTGGCGATGTCGGCGTCCAGGCGGGGCAGGCGCGCCAGGCCCAGCGCGGCGCGCGGCTCGTCCATGCGGAAGTTGAAGCCGATGTCCACGATGTCGTAGCTCTCGGCGTGCCCGCGGTGGCGATCCCACGTCACCGACGCCATCGCGTGGGAGCGCAGCGAGCGGACCTTCCGCTCCACCTCGGGGTCGTTCGTCGTCACGGCACCGCCCTCCCCGACGCACAGCTGCTTCTTGGAGAAGAACGAGAAGCACGCCGCGACGCTGTCCGCGCCGATCGGCCGCCCGTCGGCGCCGCGCGCGGCCACCGCCTGCGCGGCGTCCTCGATCACCACCGGCCCCAGGCCGCGCAGTGCCTCCAGGTCCGCGGGGTAGCCCATGAAGTGCACCGCGAGGATCGCCTTCGTGCGCGGAGTGATGCGGGCGGCGACGTCCTCGGGGTCGAGGTTGAAGTCGTACGGCCCGTGGATGTCGCACAGAACGACGTCGGCGCCGCAGTAGCGCGCGGCGGCCGCGCCCGCGACGAAGGTCAGGTCCGGCACGATGACCTCGTCGCCCGGCCCGACGCCCAGCGCGAGCATCGCCAGGTGCAGCGCCGCGGTCCCGCTGGACACCGAGACGGCGTGCTGCGCGGTGCAGTGCGCGGCGAAGGCGGCCTCGAACTCCTGGATGCGCGGGCCCATGGTAAGCCAGCCCGAGCGGTACGTGTCGAGCACCGCCTGCACGTCCTCTTCGGGCACCTTCACGTCGGTGAGCGGGACCTGCCAGCTCACGACGCGAGCCCCCCAGGGCACGCAGCGTCGGTGAGTGAGGACCCGCGGGGTCTCAAGCGAGCTCCTGCGCCAGCGCGTCGATCACGCGGCCCTGCTGCTCCTCGGTCATGTGCGGGAAGAGCGGGAGCGTCACCTCCGTGCGCGCGCACAGCTCGGTGTGCGGCAGCGAAACGTCGCCGAACCGCTCGCGGTAGGCCGTGAACTCATGGATCGCGGGATAGAGCAGCGAGGTCTGGATCCCGTGGCGCTCGCGCAGCGCGAGGCGCAGCGGGCCCTGGCGCTCGGGGTCGCGCAGCATCACCGGCATCACGTAGCAGGACGACTCGTCGATCTGGTCGTCGCGGAACGGGACGACAAGGCCGTCGAGCTCTGAGAGGCGGTCGCGGTAGATCCGGGTCAGCGCCCGCCGGCGCTCGATGTCGGCCCCCAACCGGCCGAGGCGCGACAGCGCGAGGGCGCAGCGAGGCTCGTCGATGCGGTAGTTGAAGCCGAGGGCGGTGACGTCGTAGGTCGTGGCGCGGCCCAGGTGGCGGTCCATCGTCCCGGCCGTCATCGCGTGCGAGCGCCGTGCGCGCGCCAGGTCGGCCACCGCGTCGTCGTCGGTCGCGAGCAGGCCGCCCTCGCCGACGGACAGGATCTTGTTCGAGAAGAACGAGAAGCACCCGGCCAGGCCCCACGATCCGAGCTTGCGGCCGTCCAGGGTCGCGCTGGGCGCATGCGCGGCGTCCTCGATCAGCGCGATGCCGTGGTCGTCGCAGAGCTCGCGCAGGCGGTCGACCGGCGCTGGGTAGCCGGCGAAGTGCACCACCGCCACAGCCTTCGTGCGCGGCGTGATCTTCGCGGCCACGTCATCGGGGTCGATCGACAGGTCGTGCTGGCCGATGACGTCGGCGAACACCGGGGTGCCCCCGCAGTAGAGCACCGCCGTGGCCGTGGCCGTGAACGTGTAGGCCGGTACGACGACCTCGTCGCCCGGGCCCACGCCCGCCGCCAGGTACGCGAGGTGCAGCGCCGCGGTGCAGCTCGACACCGCCACGGCATGACGCACGCCGAGGTGGGCGGCGAACGCCTCCTCGAACGCCTGCGTCCGCGGACCCATCGTGAGCCAGCCGGAGCGCAACACGTCGGCCACCGCCTCGAGGTCGGACTCCTCGAGGCGGAGGTCGAACAGCGGGATGTCAGGGGATGTTGCGATAGCGCGGGGCCCAAGGGTCCTCGAACCGCCCGGCGCCCAGCGCCTCGGCGAGCTCGGCGATGCCGTCCGGCACCGTCATCGTCGTCTCGAAGCCCAGCGTCTCGCGGATCTTGTCGAAGCTGACCTTGTAGTCCCGCGGATCCTCGTCGCGCTTGACGTAAGTGACCGTTCCCTTCCCCGGGATGACCTTGCCGATCACCTCGACGATGTCGAGCTTGCGGTAGTTCTCACCCGACCGGCCCGCGTTGAACACCTGGCCGCCGACGATCTCGACGTCGGCCTCCAGCGCCGTGCCGATCGCCCGCGCGGCGTCGCGCACGTGGATGTAGGGCCGCCAGAACTGCTCGCCGAAGACCTCGAGCTCGCGGTCGGCCCACAGGTCGCGCGTGAACTCGTTGACGGTCAGGTCGAACCGCATCCGCGGCCCCACGCCGTAGACCGTGGCGAAGCGCAGGCACGTGGGGCGCAGGTCGCCGAAGTCGTTGCCGAGCAGCGCCTGCTCGATGCCGACCTTCTGCTCGGCGTACAGCGACACGGGCGCCAGCTCGCCCTCTTCGGTGATGGGGACGGTGGGGTCGGCCATGCGCCCGTAGTTCGAGCACGTGGACGCGAAGACCATCCGCTGGACGCCCGAGCGCCGCGCGTCTCCGACGAGCGAGCGGCTGCCCCCGACGTTGACCTCGTTGGACTTCTCCGGGTCCAGCGCGCAGGCGGGGTCGCCGACGATCGCGGCGAGGTGGACGACCGCGTCGCAGCCCTCGAGCGCGTGCGCGCGGGCGTCGGCGTCGCGGATGTCGCCGCGCAGCAGTTCCACGCCGAGACCCTCGACGTGCTCCGCGATCCGTTCCTGGTCGGGGTGCAGGAGGACGTCGAGCGCCCGGACCTGCGCGCCGGACTCGAGCAGTTGCTCGCAGGCCAGCGCGCCGATGTAGCCGGCGCCGCCCGTCACCAAGACTCGTTCAGCCATGTTCCTCCGTAGGTTGTCTGGTCATGCGCCGGCGCCGAGCCGGGCGCTACCGCGGCGCGAGCCCGCGCCGCCGCTCTCTCCGTCGCCGTAGTAGTCGTAGCCGCGGTCGAGCTCGCGGGTGCTGTTGACGACGAGGCCGAGGTTGTCCAGCCGCAGGCGCTCGATGACCGCACGCGCGCGCCGCGCCTCGTCGCGCGTGGTGCGGTTGGCGCGGCCGACGACGAGGCACGCATCGACCTGCGGGTGGTCGAGCAGGACCTGCGCGTCGGCGACCGGCAGCAGCGGCGGCGCGTCGAGGATCACGATCTCCGCGACCTCGGAGAGCTGCTCCAGCACGTCGCCCATCTCGGCCGAGCGCAGGAGCTCCGCGGAGTTCGGCGGCAGCGGCCCGCTGGGCAGCACGCGCAGCGTGCGCAGCCCGGGGACCGCCTCGCGCAGCAGCGATGTCGCCCGCGCGCCGCCGACGAGCGCGCTGGTCAGGCCGCGCTGGTCGTCGCCCAGGTCGAATTGCTCGCCGAAGGACGGGCGGCGCAGGTCGGCCTCGACTAGGACGACGTTGCGCCCGGACAGCGCGACGGCGCGCGCCAGGCCGACGGCGACGGTCGTCTTGCCCTCCCCCGGCACCGCGCTCGTGATCAGCACGACGCGGATCGGCTGGCGCGGCGAGAGGAAGCTGAGGCCGTTGCGCAGGATCCGGAAGGGCTCGAGCTGCGCCGTGCGGTCCGGGTCGCGCAACTGGCGCGCGCTGCGCTCGGGGATCGAGGTGAGGGCGCGCAGCCGGTACAGGCCCTCGAACTCCTCGACGGTCTTCACGCGGCGGTCGAGCAGGTCGATCACGAACGCGATCCCGATGCCGAGGATGGTCCCTAACAGCAGCGCCACGACGGCGTTGCGCCGCGTCTTGGGGCTGCTCGGCGACGTGGGCACCGCGGCGCGGTCGACGACCTCGGCGTTGCCGGTCTGCAGCGCCTCGATCGGGATCAGCTTCTGCAACGCGTCCTGGAGCAGGCGCCGATCGGCCGTCGCGGTCAGCGGCAGGGCCTGAAGCCGCCGCCGGATCAGCGCCGCGCCCTCGTTGACCTGGCGGCGCGCGGTGTCCTGGGCGTAGGCGACGTACTCGGCGGAGAACGCGTTGGAGATCCTCGCCGCGCGCACGGGGATCGGGTCGGTGTAGACGACGTCGACGAGGTTGCCGTTGTTCCCCGACGCCACCGTCAATCCGCCGAGCAGCCCGGTTGCTGTCTCCGGAAGGCGCAGGGTGCGTCGCACCCGCTCGGCGACCACGTTCGTCTGCACGAGCTGCGTGTTGGTGGCCTTGTCACCCTCGGGATCGGATGACGGAGTGGGGCTGGGCCCACCGACCGCAGACGACAGCTCGGACTGCTTGAACAGCAGCTTCGACGTCGCGCTGTACTGCTTGGTCGACGACAGCGAGTAGGCCAGCGCCGCGGCCAGCGCCGCGACCCCCGCCAGGAGGACGATCCACCAGCGCTCGCGCAGCACGTGCAGGCCGCGCAGGAGCCCGGGAACCTCGGTGGACGGGGGCACCGCGTGATCATAGGCACGGTCCCGGCCGCCGGGAGCGGAAGGCGTCACGAGGCCGGCGTGCGCGCGTCGCCGCCGGGCGTCACTCGCAGCGCCTGGCCCGCTCCCCAGACCAGGAACCCGAGCACGGCGACCATCGCCAGCTCGACGAGCAGGTAGTCGAACATCCCCTGAGCCACGAACCCGGCGATCGCGGCGAGGAACGTGGCCGCACGGATGTCCGACGGCCCCGTCGGACCTCGTCGCAGGAACGCGATGAACGGTCCGCCCAGCAGGACGACGAACCCCAGTAGGCCGAGCCAGCCGCTGTCGAGGGCGATCTGCGTCGGGAGCCGGTGAGAGTGGTAGACGGCGGTCCCGATGTAGCTGTTGCCGGCGTTGCGATTGAGGTAGTCCGGGAAGTTGCCGTACCCCAGCCCGAGCGGATTGGCGAACGCGGCCCGCTGGCCGGTCTGCTGCAGGGCGAAGCGCATCTTGTCCTCCGTCTGCGAGCCCACCCGCGTCACCACGCGCTTGGTGAGCGTCTCGCGTGTGCCGGAGGGGACGGCAACGTAGGCGGCGACCGCGATCACCGCCAGCAGCACGACCGCGCGGACGACCACGGAACCGCGGCGCAGGCTGAGCGCCACGAGGGTCAGCCAGCCGGCGCCGACCACGAGCACCCCACCGCGCGAGAGCGAGAGCGCGGCCCCGAGCAGCAGGACCACGAGGGCGAACCCGTACAGGGTGGCGCGCCCCGGGCGTCCGATCACCCAGGCGTGCAGCGCCTCGCCGGTGGCGAGCACGGCGGCCACGCCGACGAAGCCAGCGTAGTTGGTGTAGTAGCCGAACGAGGAGTCCACGTGAACGCCGTCGTACGGCGGCCCGACGATCGCGTCGATCCCGACGTACTGGAGCCCGGCAAAGCCCACCACGACGACCGCCGCCCCGGTGAACAGGTCCAGGGCACGGCCCTCGGCGTCTTCGCGGTCGCGCAGAACCGAGAAGGCGGCGAACACGATCACGGCCACGACCAGCCAGCGCACCCCGCCCCACGCCGCGGTCGTCGGGTCAAAGGCGCCGAGCGTGCTGAGGAAGCTCCCGATCACGATCGCCCCGGTGCCGAAGCGCGCCCAGGCGGGGACCGCGTCGAGCCGCACGTGCCAGATGAGCAGCGCGGCGAAGGCGCAGAGCAGGATCTCGTTCGTGCCGGTGAGGACGCCGCCGACGGTGATCGGGAACTCGAAGGGGACCATCACCACCACCAGACCGAGGCCGGTGGCCGGGCGGATGGCCGTCAGGGCGACGGCGGCCGCCCCGAATGCCACGACGCTGGCCTTGAGCTGGTTATCGGCGTTGCCCAGGCGCGCGAGGACGAGCCCGGCGACCGCTCCGCAGACGAGTGCGAGCAGGGCACCGGAGATGTCCAGCGAGCGGCGAGCGCTCACGACCGGCGGGCGGCGGAGCTCGGCATGGGAGCCATGGTAGGCGCCGATCCGGAGGGCCGGGCGCCAATCCACGACTCCGCCACCGCCGGCGGCTCCCGACGCGCCGCCGGCGCCTCAGCCGATCCCGCCCACCCGCGCCAGAAGGTCGCCGAAGCGCTCGGCGAACACCTCGGGCGCGAAGCGGCGCGCCTGGGCGCGCAGGATCTCGTCGTCGAAGGTCATCGACTCGAAGCGCTCGATCGCGGCGGCCAGGGACGCCGGGCCGGGCCGGTCGTACAGCACGCCCGTCCGGCCGTCGACCACCGAGTCGCGCACGCCGCCGGAGCCGTACGCGATCACAGGGACGCCTGCCGCCTGGGCCTCGACGGGGACGATCCCGAAGTCCTCCTCGCCCGGGAAGAGCAGCGCGCGGGCCCGGCGCAGGAGGTCGCCGACCTCCTCGTCGGACACGAAGCCGAGGAACTCGGCGCCCGGCCCGGCGACCGCTTCGGCAGCGTCACGGGCACGGCCCTCGCCCACGATCCACACGGGCCGCCCGACCTGCGCGCACGCCGCCACCGCGTCTGGCGCGCGCTTGTAGGGCACCAGCCGGCCGAGGACGAGATAGTGATCACCCGGCTCGCGCTCGAGGTCCGAGAAGCGGTCGACCTCGACGGGCGGGTGGATGACCTCGGCATCGCGCCCATAATAAGTCGCGATCCGGCCCGCCACGTGGGTCGAGTTGGCGACGTAGACGGTGGGCCCCTGGGCGCGCCGGCGATCGACGCGCCGCAGCCACGCGGCAGCCACGCGCGCCGCCCACCCGAGCCGCTCGCCGGCCAGGAAGTCCGGGTCCCACGCGTAGCGCATCGGGGTGTGGCAGTAGCAGACGTGCGGCACGCCCTCCGGGACGCGCACGTTCTTCGCGTTCGCGTGGTTGGACGAGATCACGAGGTCGAACCCGCGCAGGTCGAACGACCGGAAGGCGCGGTCCATCAGCGGCAGCAGCTTGGGGTAGTGGCGCGTCGCACCGGGCAGGCGGTTGAGGAACGACGCGTGGACGGGGCGGTCGGTGATGGCGGGCGGCCACGGCTCGGGGTCGTAGACCGTGGTGAACAGCTCGGCGTGCGGCAGCAGCTCGAGGATCGCCAAGACGACCTTCTCCGAGCCACCCGGGATCGTCAGCCACTCATGGGTGACGGCCACGCGCGGGAACCGCTCCCGCAGCGCGGCGACGAGGGCCGGGGTCATTTCGCTGGGCGCATGACGGCGAGGGCGGGCAGCGCGAGGAGGGTCGGGTCACCCCTTATCGTGTGCCCTGAACTTAATCAGCCGAGCTCTGGCTTTGCGTAGAGGACGTGGACGTAGACGTAGCCAACGTGTTCTGTCAACAAAGGGCATTCGGGCGGATGCGACGGTCGGACCAAGATCGAGAAGGAGGTCATCCCACCACGCAGCGGCTTGCTGATGTCCGACAGGCCACGGGGCCACTGCGCCCAGCGGCCGAGCCACGATCTCCGCCACCGTCTGGGCGAATGCTGGGCGATCGGTGGTGTTCACGCCTGGCATTTCTTCGAGTTCGACACCGAGCACCCCGCGGACAGCCACCACTTCCAGTCCGCAGGCCAGCGCCTCGGCAACCACGATGGGGGAGCCCTCTGAAAAAGACGGAACCAGCAGCAGTCGCCAATCACGCATTCGCTCGGCCAGTCGTTCGCTTGGAAGCTCGCCCAAATAGCAGAACTGCCGCCGCGCCTGCTCGGGAACCAGTGCCATGACGGCTCGGAGTTGATCGGCCGAGGAGGGGCCGACGACGTCGATTCGTGAAATGGATGCGGCTATGCCGGGGTGGCCGAGAAGCTTGGGTAACTCCAGTATTCCCTTGCTCTCTTCCAATCGGCCAATGTATCCAAGTGCCGGTCTTCCGCCTTCCATGTTCGGGGTTGCTGAGGCCGGCCGGGCGAAGAGCTCAAGGTCGACAGAGGGCGTCGCCCGACGAACTCGGTCGGCAGGCAACTGCCACTCGTCGACCAGCCGCGACTCGGCGTCTCGGCGCAGGAGCACGATGCGGTCTGCCGCGTTCACATGATCGTCGAGTGTGCCCGTGCCACGCCCGTGATGAACAAGCACAACCCGAGCCGGAAACGCTGCTCTGTGGATATAACGGGCGGCGGGATCATTGTTGAGATGGATCACGCAGACGTCGTTTGCACCCAGAGCTTGCACATAGCGCTCGAGTGACGCGCTTCGATCGTCGCCCCATGCGCGAAACGCGGGCCCCGCCATACGCGCTCGATGGACGTAAAGGGTCAGTGGACCCATGTCCAGCTGTTGGCTCCGTGGTCCGATGACGTGAACCGATGATCGGGCAGGCTCGCTGGACCTCGCGATCGCGGCGAGTGGCCAACGTTTCAGCTGGCTGGATGCCCACGTCGCGACGTCTTGGCCCAGGTGTCGGGGGTCGTACGGGAAGACGTGGGCGATTGAGCCGGCCGGTCGATTATCAGAACCCATTCTGGCGCACCCCTCCAGGAACAGCTTCCTAGCGCGGGCGCAGCCGTGTCGGCGGCGCCTCACCGAGGCGCTCGGGCCCGGCGGTCCCCACGGCTCGCCGCAGGCGCGCCTTCGCCGAGTTGTCGCGCACGTACCGCGCGGTGACCATGGCGACGCAGGCCAGGAAGGCCGCCGCCAGCAGCGCGACCGCGAGGTCGCGGCCGTTCAGCGGAGAGCTGCCGCCGGACGAGGTGGGCGTGGCCTGCCGCGCGGCGCCAGCCTCACCGACAAAGGAGTGGCTGCTCTGAAGCACTTGAAAGAGATG
>DAINCW010000023.1:0-15546 GCA_036732205.1 Solirubrobacteraceae bacterium
GCGTGCGGATGGCGGCCTCTCTGTGCGACGACGGCAGCGAGCACCAGCCCCAGGGCGAGCACCACGGCCGCAATCAGGATCTCCATCGTCGTTTCCTCCCCTCGGGCCACTGGGGCAACAGAGGCGGGTTGTCGTATGGAGCGTCCGAGCGGGCCGCGCATGGGCACGGTCCGGCGATGGCACCGCGGCACTCAGCCGCGCTTCAGCAGACGGTCTATGTCTGGAAGGTCGGCGGGCTCCCGGGCCCGGATCCGCTGGTGGAAGGTCTCATCGAGGCTGAAGCTGCCGGTTCATCAAAAGAGCTTGATTTGCTGGTGTTTCACGGCCCTCGCGGGCCCGTTCGTTCGCTGGCTGCGGACTTTACTCCTCGATCGTGAACGTGCGCAATGCACGCGGGCGGACGCTCAGGCGGCCTCGCGCCCGAGGGCTCGCACCGCGTCATACGCGAGCTCGAGCTCGTAGCCCTTGCGCACGAGCAGCCCGAGCGCCCGCTCGCGATCGCGCTCGTCGGCCGGCGGCGCGGGAAACCGCCGGCGCAGCAGCTCCACCGCTGCCTCCAGCTCGGAGCCCGCGTCGCGCTGCGCGAGCGCCGCGGCGATCTCCGCGCGGTCCACGCCCACCTCCAGGAGCCGGCGCTCGATGCGATCCGTGCCCCAGCCGTCCAGCGCGCGGCGGTCCTCGGTGAACCGGTGCGCGAAGCGCGCGTCGTCGAGGTAGTCCTGCTCGAGCAGCTCGGCGATCGCCGCCTCGGTGACGTCCTCGTCCGCGCCGCGGCTCAGGAGATGGCGGCGCATCTCGGCCACGGTGCGGTCGCGGCGACCCAGATGGCGGTACGCCGTGCCCAGCGCTGCTTCGAGATTCACGAGCGGCCTTCAGCCGAGACCGGGCCTACGCTGCGGCGGCGGGCTCGGGTACCTCGTCCATCTCGGCGGGCGGCAGCTCCGGCACCGGAGCGTCGCCGGACTCGATCGGCACCACGGCGTCGGACTCGACCGGCACCACGGCGTCGGGGTCGACCCCGACCGCCGCGTAGACCTTGTCCTCGATCTCCTTGGCGATCTCGGGGTGCTCATTGAGGTATGCCTTGGCGTTGTTGCGGCCCTGGCCCAGGCGCTCCTCCCCGTAGGAGAAGAACGAGCCGGACTTGGTGACGATGTTGTGCTCGATGCCGAGATCGATCAGGCAGCCCGCGGTGGAGATCCCCGTGCCGAACTCGATGTCGAACTCCGCCTGGCGGAACGGGGCGGCCACCTTGTTCTTGACGACCTTGACGCGCACGCGGTTGCCCACCGCCTCGGTGCCCTCCTTGAGGGTCTCGATGCGGCGGATGTCGAGGCGCTGGGACGCGTAGAACTTCAGCGCGCGGCCGCCCGGCTGCGTTTCGGGGGAGCCGAACATTACGCCAATCTTCTCGCGGATCTGGTTGGTGAAGAGGATGATCGTCTGCGTCCGGTTGAGGTTGCCGGCGAGCTTGCGCATCGCCTGGCTCATCATCCGCGCCTGGAGGCCGACGGTCTGGTCGCCCATCTGGCCCTCGAGCTCGGCGCGCGGCGTCAGGGCCGCCACCGAGTCGACGGCGATGAGGTCGACCGCGCCCGAGCGCACGAGCATGTCGGCGACCTCGAGGGCCTGCTCGCCGTAGTCGGGCTGGGAGACCAGCAGCTCGTCGATGTCCACGCCGATCCGCTGCGCGTAGAGCGGGTCCATCGCGTGCTCCGCGTCGATGAACGCGCACACGCCGCCCAGCTTCTGCGCCTCGGCGATGACGTGGTACATCAGCGTCGTCTTGCCCGAGGACTCCGGGCCGAAGACCTCGACGATGCGCCCGCGCGGAACGCCGCCGATGCCGAGCGCCAGGTCGAGCGACAGCGCTCCCGTGGGGATCGCCTGGACGTGGACCTGGGCCCCCTCGTCGCCCATGCGCATGATCGTGCCCTTGCCGAACTGGCGCTCGATCTGCGTCAGCGCGCCCTCGAGGGCGGCGTCGCGGGCCTTCGCGGCCTTTTCCTGCTCGGTCACGCTCATGGGTCGAAAAGCCTTTCTGCCTGTGGTTAGGCGCACATCCTGAGGGCGGAATCGGACGGAACCCACGTTCGCCCAGCCCGTGTGACGGCGCCACACGCGTCTGTGCCGAAAGAGCGCCAACGCGCCAACTCTCTAACAACAGGCCCGGGTTCGGGTTACACGTGCAGGACACCAACTCTCGGAGGGCATCTCCTCATGCGACGGATCTTCACCCTGCTGCTCAGCGCAGCGCTGTTCGGCGCCTGCGCCATCGGCGCCACCATCGTGCGCGCCGACCTTGGCGGCGGCGATGGCGGCGGCGACAACGCGGCCTGCACGACGGCTCCCGGCGGCAACCAGGGCGGTGACGGCAGCGACCGCGCCGTGATCTCCATGCTCCGTCACGACGACAACGGCACGTCGGGCGACGACCAGGAGAACGGCAGCTCTGGCGACGACCAGCTCAACGGCCAGAACGGCGACGACGACATCTGCGGCAACGCGGGCGACGACGTCGAGAACGGCGGCCCGGGCAACGACACCATCACCGGCGGGCAGGGCAACGACAAGCTCAACGGCGGGCAGGGCAACGACGTCATCAGGGGCGACCAGGGCAACGACGTCGAGAACGGCGGCAGCGGCGCCGACACCATCGTCGGCAACAGCGGCAACGACGACCTCAACGGCGGCCCGGGCAACGACCGGATCAACGCCCGCGACGGCCAGAAGGACGTCGTCAACTGCGGCAGTGGCCACGACACGGTCAAGGCCGACAAGGTCGACCAGGTCGCTCGCAACTGCGAGACGGTCAACCGCTAGGGGCCGCTCCTCGCTGGGCTGGGGTCGGCTGCGTCCGCGGCCGACCCCACCGCCCGTTCAGAGCGACACGCGGGCCAGTGCCTCGTAGCGCGCGCCCGAGGGCGACAGCCGCGACCGGAACAGCGTCAGGGCAGGGACCCTGAAGCGCATGCGCGGCGGCGGCGGGAGAGTCCCCCGCCGCCGCCGCGCGTTCGCGCCGCCCGCGCGCACCCGGGCGACCGTCACGTGGGGCAGGAACGCTCGACGCTCGGCGACGAAGCCCGCGTCACGCTCCAGCGCGCCGACGACGTCGGCCGCAAGCGCGCCCATGGCACCCTCGCCGTCCTCGATCTCCACGGCCAGGACCCGCGGGCGCCGGGGCGGCAGCCACCGCGCGCCGCCGATCGCCACGTCGTGGAGCGGGCGCCCGAGCGGCAGCAGCAGCGCGCCGATCATGTCGGCGTCCGCCGCCTCGCGCCAGCCGAGAAAGGCGAGCGTCACGTGCAGCGACTCCGCGGCCACCGGCCGCAGCCCGCCGTCCCGCGGCCGCCACGCCACGAGCGCGACGCGGACGTCCTCGGGCAGCTCCAGCGCGACGAAGAGCCGCTCCTTCGCCGGTTCGCCGGGCTCAGCGATGCTCGGCGAAGGCATCCGCCTCGCCCAGCAGCAGGCGGCGCAGGAGATGCAGTGCGACGGCGGTCGAGCGGTCGCGGACGTCCGCGCGCCCGCCGGGCAGGTTCACCTTGCGCGTCAGCCGCGCGCCCGACGCCTCGGAGATCGAGAACCAGACGAGGCCGACCGGCTTGTCGTCCGTTCCGCCGTCGGGGCCCGCGATGCCGGTGACGCCGATGCCCACGTCGGCCCCGAGCCGCTCGCGTGCGCCGTCGGCCAGCGCGTCGGCGACCTCCTGGGAGACCGCGCCCACGCGCTCGAGCAGCGCCGGGTCGACTCCGGCCAGCGACGCCTTGGCCTCGTTGGCATAGACGACGAGACCACCCGGGAAGTACGCGGACGAGCCCGCGAGGTTCGTCAGCCGTGCGCTCAGCAGGCCGCCGGTGCAGGACTCGGCGACGGCCAGCGTCCGCCCGGAGTCGCGCAGCAGCCGCGCGACCTGCTCGTCGACGGACGTTCCGTCGTCGGAGAACAGCGTGTCGGCGTGGCGCTCGCGGATGCCGGCCTCCAGGGCCGCGTAGGTGTCCTGGTGCGCGGGCTCGTAGCGCGTCACGATCTCGATCTCGCCGCCCCGCAGGCAAGTGGTGATCTCCAGGCGATCCAGCGGCACGCCCTCGTCCTCCAGCGCGCGCAAGGTCGCGGCGATCTCCGACTCCGGGATGCCGAACAGCCGCAGCATCGCCTGCCGGTACTCCGTGGCGCCCGTGACGGCGGCACGGAAGGCCTCCGTGGACACCGCGTCCTCCCACATCGGCTGAAGCTCGCGAGGCGGCCCGGGAAGGACCACGACCGTCGGACCGGCCGTCCCGTCGGCGGGCGGCACCACCAGCCCCGGCGCCGTGCCGACCGGCGCGAGGATCGTCGCGCCCAGCGGCACCACGGCCTGCTTGCGGTTGGACTCGCGGATCGCGTCCATGTCGAGGTTCGGCCAGCTGACCGCCATCGGGCGCAGGATCTCGGCTATGCGCTCCTCGGTCGGCTCGTCGAGGACCATCTCGCGGCCCGCGAAGCCGCCGACCACCTCGGCGGTCAGGTCGTCCGCGGTCGGCCCCAGGCCACCGCTGGTGACCACCAGGTCCATTGCCGCGTCGCGGAAGAACGCCAGCGCGGCGCGCATGTCCTCCGGGCGATCGCCGACGACGATCGTGTGCGCGTGGTCCACGCCCAGCTCGCGCAGGCGCTCGGAGACCCACGGCCCGTTGCGGTCGACGACCCGGCCGGTGAGCACCTCCGTGCCCGTCACGACGATGCCCGCGCGGCTGCTCACGCGCAGTCGATCGAGGCGTTCGGCTTCACCCGGCGCGCGCCCGTCGGGGTGATCACGAACCCGAGGGCGTTCGACGAGGCCCCGACCGAGACGGCCTTCCCGTTGACGCGCAGCGTCGCCGATGCGTTGCCCAGCACGACGGTGAAGCGCTTGCCCCGGAACGTCCCGCGCGAGGCGCCGGCGGTGAGCGTCTCGCCGGCCACGAGGGTGCGCCCGGCGCTCTTCACGCACACGTAGACCGGCCCGGTCGCCGTCACCTTCAGCCGCGCCTGCCGCGGCTTGCGGGGCGCCGTGCGCTGGGACGCCGCGGCGCCGCGCCCAGCCGTGCGGCGATGCTGGGACGTCGTGGTCGTCGCCGCGATCGTGTTGGGCCGGCTCTTGCCGTTGCCTCCCGACCCCTTGCCCAGGAGGTAGAAGGCGCCCACCAGCACGATGGCCAGGCCCGCGATCGCCCAGCCGCGGCCCATCCGCGCCGGGCGGGGCGATCGGCTGGAGCTCAACGTCGGACGGGCGCTCGTGGCGCAGCTTGTACTCCTCGACCAGGAGCTTGCCGTCGAGGCCGATCGCGTCGGCGTACGTGCGCAGGAAGCTCTTGACGAATGTCGGTCCCGGGAGCAGGTCCCACTCCTCGTTCTCGAGCGCGCGCAGGTACTTGGCGCGGATCTTCGTCTGCTCCTCGATCTCCGCGATGTCCGTCCGCGCGCGCATGCGCGCCTCGCGAAGGGTGGCCCCGATGTCCGGCATCCACCTGGGAATCTACGTCAGGACGGCGAATCGTCCTCAGTCGTGCCCACCGGCTCCGGCTGCGGAGCGGGTGTACGGGACGCCGCCTCGCGCAGGTTCGCGATGCAGCGCTCCGCGTCTGCGGCGCCGACGAGCACCTGGCGGGGCTTGGAGCCCTCGTAGCCGGAGATGACCCCGCGGCGCTCGAGCATGTCGATCAGGCGCCCGGCGCGGGTGTACCCAAGGCGCAGGCGGCGCTGGAGCATGGACGTGGACGCAGTGCCCATATCGGCGACGAGGCGAATGGCATCCTCGAGCAGCGGATCCTCGTCCGGGCTGAACTCGTCGTCACGCGCCGGGCCCTCGGCCTCCTCGGCCTCGACCTCCTCCAGGAGGTCCTCGCGCAGCTCGGGCTCGCCCTGCTTGCGCCAGTAGTTCGTGATCATCTCGATCTGCGCCTCGTCGATGTACGCGCCCTGGATGCGCTGGAGCTTCGACGAGCCAACGGGCGAGTAGAGCATGTCGCCCTTGCCCAGCAGCGACTCGGCGCCGTTGCAGTCGAGGATCACGCGGGAGTCGGTCTGCGAGCTCACGGCGAACGCGATCCGGCTCGGGACGTTGGCCTTGATCATGCCCGTGATCACGTCGACGCGAGGGCTCTGCGTCGCGAGCACCAGGTGGATGCCGACCGCCCGCGCCTTCTGGGCCAGGCGGATGATCGAGTCCTCGACGTCGGCGGGCGCGACCATCATCAGGTCGGCGAGCTCGTCGATCACGCACAGGATGTACGGCAGCGCCTTCTCCCCCCGGCGCTCCCGGGAGGCGTTGAGCTCGGGCAGCGAGCGGGTGCGGGCCAGCGACATCGTCGTGTAGCGCCCCTCCATCTCCTTGACGAGGTTCTGGAGCGCGTTGGCGGCCATGCGCGGGCTGGTGATGACCGGCGTCAGCAGGTGCGGGATGGAGTCGTAGTGGTTGAGCTCGACCTGCTTGGGGTCGACGAGGACCAGGCGCACCTCGTGCGGCGTGGCGCGCAGCAGGATCGAGCTGAGCATCGCGTTGACCGCGCCGGACTTGCCGGCGCCCGTCGTGCCCGCGACCAGCAGGTGCGGCATCTTGGCCAGGTCGGCGCCGATGGCCCGCCCGGCCACGTCCTTGCCCAGCCACACGGCCAGCGGCGACCAGTCCTCCGGGGCGTGCTGCCAGACGTCCCCGAGCGTGACGGTCTTGCGGTGCAGGTTGGGCACCTCCACGCCGACGGCGGTCTTGCCGGGGATCGGGGCGAGGATGCGGATGTCCGTCGCTGCGAGGGCGTACGCGAGGTCGTCCTTGAGCTGGGCGACCTTGCTCATCTTGATGCCTGGTGCCAGGCGCAGCTCGTAGCGCGTGATGTGCGGCCCCGCGACGGTGCCGACGGTCCGGGCCTCGACGCCGAAGTGCCCGAGGGCCTCGACCAGGCGCGCGGCGGTGCGCTCCTGCGTGGCCGTGTCCGGCTTGGCCGCCACCTTGGCGGAGCGCTTGAGCGTCTTGGGATCCGGCGTGTGCCAGATGAAGTCCGGGTCCTCGGTGACCGATGCGCGCAGCCGGCCCTGCGGAGTGAGGTCCTCCGGGGCGATCGCGACGGTGGGGTCCTCGGCGTGCTTGGGCTCGTCGTCCTCATTCGCCTCGCCCCCGTGCGCAAGCCGCTCCGCCTCGATCTCCAGCGGCGGATCGTCGCCGTCGGGCGGCTCGGGCTCGAACAGGTCACCGAAGCGGTCCTCGGCGTCATCGGACGCGCCGGCCGCGTGGACGAGCGGCTCGGCGTCCTCGGGCTCGGGCGGGAAGAAGGGGGCGGCCTGCGGCTCGACCGGGCGGCGGACGCGGCGGGTCGTGTCCGCGACGTGGGAGCCGGTCGCCTTGAGCACCCCGGCGACCGACGCGCCCGTGACCAGCAGCACGCCCGCGAGGAAGAGGAAGACGGCCACGATGTGGGACCCGACGCCGCCCAGCAGCGACTGCGAGCCCGCCAACAGCACCTGGCCGAGCTGTCCGCCACGCTCGTCCGCCGGCGCGGTGGAGCCCGGGCCCAGGCCCAGCGTGCCGGCGGACATCGCGAGGCTCAGCGAGATCAACAGGCACAGGCCGCCCGACCGGAACGGGCGCACCGAGGGGAGCACCGGGCGCATGACCAGCAGCACGCCGATCGCGGCGAACGCGATGGGCGCCGCGTAGCGCAGCGCGCCGACGGCCCACCCGAGGCCGTCCGTGAGGCCCGCGCCCGCCTTGCCCCCAGCCCAGTCCGCGTAGAGCACGAACGCGAGGAAGACGGCGACGGCCACGAAGCCGAGCCCGATGAGGTCGAAGTGGCGCTGTTCGAGCACGGGCAGCTGCGGCGACGACCGTCGCGCGCGCGCCCTCGGCTTGCCCTTCCGCTTCTTGGCGGCCATCGGCACGGCATTTCGACGCAAGCGGCCCTTCACCTTCGCTTGAGGCGTGGTCCTACCCTGTGTCCATGACCGAACCGCGCGTCTTGGTCGTCGAGGACGATGAGGACATCGCCCAGGCGCTCAAGCGATCGCTGCGCCTCGAGGGCTACGAGGTGCGCACCGCCGGCGACGGCGAGCTGGCGCTCGACGAATTCCGCTCGTTCATCCCCGACCTCGTCGTGCTCGACCTTGGCCTGCCCAAGCTCGACGGCCTCGAGGTCGCCCAGAAGATGCGGGCCGACGGCGACGTGCCGATCCTCATGCTCACCGCGCGCGACGCCGTGGAGGCACGCGTCGAGGGCCTGGACTCCGGCGCGGACGACTACCTGGTCAAGCCATTCGACCGCCAGGAGCTGCTGGCGCGCCTGCGCGCGATGCTGCGCCGCCGGCCGCCGCGTGGCGAGGCGAACCTCCTGGTCGGCGACCTGGTGCTGAACCCCGCGACGCACGAGGTGCGCCGGGACGACCGCTCGGTCGACCTGACCCAGCGCGAGTTCGAGCTGCTCGAGTTCCTCATGCGCAACGAGCGCATCGTGGTCTCCCGCCAGCGCCTGCTCGACGAGGTCTGGGGCTACGACCCGTTCTCGCAGACGAACACCATCGAGGTGTTCGTCTCCAACCTGCGCCGCAAGCTGGAGTCCGGTGGAGAGCCGCGCCTCCTGCACACCATTCGCGGCGCCGGCTACGTCCTGCGTGCTTAGGCGGCTCTCGATCCGATGGCGGCTGGCGGGCACGTCGGCCACGCTGACCTTCGCGATCCTCTGCGTCTTCGCGCTGGCCGTCGGCGAGCTCACCGACCAGCGCATCCGCTCGGACTTCCAGAACCACGTCGCCGCCGCCGCCGACGACCTGCGCGACCGCATCGACGTCGCGGTCTCCAGCGATGGGCGCATCCTGCGCTTCGAGCCGGATCTCAACCTCTTCGCCGGGGGCGGTGAGCATGCGGCCATCCGCGTCCTCACCCCGGATGGCACGGTGATCCGCCAGACGAAGGGCGCCCCGGACCTGGGCTCGCCGATCCAGCGCACCAAGCAGCGCGCCGGGTACCGCATCGAGACCCGCCCGATCCCGCTCCAGCCCGGCGGAACGCTCTACGTCCAGTACGCCCGGCCGTTGGAGGACATGGAGGCGACGCTGACCCGTGTCCACTTCTTCCTGCTGTTCGGGGTGCTGGGCGGCACCGCCCTCGCACTGCTCGCCGGGCTGATGCTCGCTCGCCGCGCGATGGCGCCGATCGCCGCGCTGACCGCGACGGCGGAGCAGATCCGCCGCACGCGCGATCCGGACCGCCACATGCCGTCGCCCGAGACCGACGACGAGGTCGGCCAGCTGGCCCGGACGCTGGACGAGATGCTCCACGCCCTGTCGCAGTCGCAGGCGGAGACCGCGGCGACCCTCGAGCGCCAGCGCGAGTTCGTCGCCGACGCCTCGCACGAGCTGCGTACCCCGCTGACGAGCGTCCTCGCGAACCTCGAGCTGCTCGCCGAGTCGCTCCAGGGCGACAACGGCGAGGCGGCGCGCTCCGCGCTGCGCTCGTCGCGGCGGATGCGCCGCCTGGTCGCAGACCTGCTGCTGCTCGCCCGCGCGGACACCGGTCGCGAGGCCACCCGCACGTCCGTCGACCTCGGCTCGGTCGTCATCGAGGCCGCCGCCGAGCTCGAGCCGGTGGCGCGCGACCATCACCTCGAGGTCGACGTCACGGAGACCGTCGTGCACGGCGCCCGCGACGAGCTGCTGCGCCTCACGGTGAACCTCATCGAAAACGCGCTGCGTCACACCCCGCCGGGCACCAACGTCCGCGCGACGGTACGGCGGGAGGGCACCGAGGTCGTGCTCGCCGTCGAGGATGGCGGGCCGGGCATCGCGGCCGAGGCTCGCGAGCGGATCTTCGAGCGCTTCGTGCGCGGTGAGGGCGAGGCGGCGGCCTCCTTCGGCCTCGGGCTGTCGATCGTGCGGGCCGTGACGCTGGCCCACGGCGGCCGCGTCGAGGTCGGCGAGTCGCCGTGGGGCGGCGCGCGCTTCGTCGTGCGGCTGCCCGCGGACCGGACGCCCGTGCGCGAGCCCGGGCCGCAGCCCGCTCCGGTCGCCTAGGTCTTACGCCTAGACCTCCACCACGACCGGCAGCACCATCGGCCGGCGCTTCAGCTTGTCGTAGACCAGCCCGGCGAGGTCGTCGTGGAGGATCTTCTGGATCATCTCGATGTCGTGGATCTCCTCGGCCGCGGCGCGCGCGAGGGAGGCGTCGACCTGGTTGCGGATGTCCTCGAGCATCCCCTCGGCCTCGTCGGGGAACGGCACGCCGCGGAGGATCACCTCGGGGTCGGCGACCGACGAGCCGTCCTGCTCGGAGATGGTCGCCACGACGACGAAGATGCCGTCCGCGCTCAGCATGCGGCGGTCGCGCAGGGCGACGTCCGTCACGTCGCCGATCTCGACGCCGTCGACGAAGATCATCCCGGCTCGCTCGCGGTCGCCGAAGCCCGCGCCCTTGGCGTCGATGTCGAGGGGCAGCCCGTTCTCACCGCGGAAGATGTTGTCGGCGTCGATGCCCACCGACTCGGCGAGCTGGCTGTGCAGGCGCAGGCGCTTGTGGTCGCCGTGCATCGGCAGCACGTAGCGCGGGCGAACGAGGTTCAGCAGCAGCTTGACCTCCTCCGCGTAGCCGTGGCCCGACGCGTGGATCGCCGCGTCGCGGGTCGTGATCACGTCGCAACCGATGTGGTAGAGCCGGTCGACGGTCTCGTTGACCGCGCGCTCGTTGCCGGGGACCGGAGTCGCCGAGAACAGGATCGTGTCGCCGCCGTGCAGCTCCACCGCCGGATGGTCCTTGTGCGCCATGCGCCGCAGCGCCGACAGCGGCTCGCCCTGCGACCCGGTCGAGATGATCACGAGCTTCTCGTCCGGCCAGTCGTCGATCTCGCGCGGCTGGATGAGCATCCCGTCGGGCACCTTGATGTGGCCCAGCGAGCGGCCGATGTTCGTGTTCTTGCGCATCGACCGGCCGATCAGCGCAACCTTGCGGCCGTGCGTGGCCGCGGCGTCGACGACCTGCTGGACGCGGTGGATGTTCGAGGCGAAGCAGGTGACGACGATCCGCCCCTTGCAACGCGCGAACAGCTCCTCCAGGCGCGGGCCGACGATGGCCTCCGAGGGCGAGAAGCCCGCACGGTCCACGTTCGTCGAGTCCGCGCACAGCAGCAGCACGCCCTCGGACCCCAGCTCGGCCAGGCGCGAGAGGTCGGCCGGCACGCCGTCCACCGGCGTCTGGTCGAACTTGTAGTCGCCGGTGATCACGACGGTGCCGAGCTCCGTGCGCAGGACCACGGCGGACGCGTCGGGGATCGAGTGGGTCATGTGGACGAGCTCGAGCCCGAACGGGCCGGCGTCCCAACGCTCCCCCGGGTTGACGTCGTCCAGCTCGACCTCGCGCAGCTTGTGCTCGTCGAGCTTGGACCGCGCCATCGCCATCGTCAGCTTGCCGCCGTACACGGGAATGTCCTGACCGAGCTCTCGCAACAGGAACGGCAGCGCGCCGATGTGGTCCTCGTGGCCGTGCGTGATGACGATGGCCTCGATGTCGTTGGCGCGCTCGCGCAGGTAGGTGAAGTCCGGCAGGACGAGGTCGATGCCGAGCATCTCGGCCGTCGGGAAGCGCAGCCCGGTGTCGACCACGACGATCCGGTCGTCGTACTCGACGACCGTCATGTTCTTGCCGATCTCCCCCAGCCCGCCGAGGGGAAGGACGCGCAGCTCGCCGCTCACCGACCAATCGCTCCGCGATGGGTGGCCGTCAGCAATCCGTTGCGCTCGAGCATCCCGCGCAGGGCCTCGAGCTCGTCCTCGGTCGGCTCGACGTAGGGCAGGCGCACCGTGCCGCCCGGCAGGCCGAGGAGGTTCAGCGCCGCCTTGTTGGCGATTGCGGCGGGCAGGATGGCCATCGTCGCGAAGACGTCGGAGAGCGACTGCACGATCTCATCGCGCTCGGAGGGCTCGTCGACCATGCGACGCATCCGGTCGCCGACGATGTGGCTGGAGGTGAGAATCCCGCCCGCGCCGCCCATGTCGAGGACGCGTCCCAGGATCTCGTCGTTGCCCGCGTAGACATCGAGCCCGTCAATCGGCGCGAGCTCGGCGTTGTTGGCCTGCTTGACCGCGGAGATGCCGTCGATCTGGGCCAGCTCGGCAAGCAGGTCGGGGGGCATGTTCACCCCAGTGCGCTGGGGGATGTTGTAGAGGACGATCGGCTTGTGGGTGGCCTTGGCGACCTCCTCGAAATGGCGCACGATCCCGCGGCGGTTGGGCCGGTTGTAATACGGCGTGACCGAGAGGATCGCGTCGGCGCCCAGCTCGGTGGCGCGCTCGGTCAGGCGCACCGCGTGGCGCGTGTCGTTGGAGCCGGCGCCGGCGACGACCGTCATGCCGTCGGGACGCTCGTTGACCGCCAGCTCGACGACGCGCATGTGCTCCTCGTCGGTCAGAGTCGCAGCCTCGCCCGTCGTCCCGCACGCCACCACGCCGTCCGACCCGTGGGCGTGGAGATGGTGCAGGACCGCGACGAAACCCTCCTCGTCCACGCTGCGATCGTCGTCGAACGGGGTGACCGCAGCGGTCAGGATCGTGCCCAGGGAAGCCACGCACTCAGTGTATTGGCGGCTGGCCGCGTGGTCGGTGGCCGCGACGGCGACGCCGCGGCCTACGCCGCTCTGCGAGTCCACGCCGACGATGAGGGCCGCTCGGCCGCCTCGACGTGGCGCACGAGCGCGCCGGTGGCCTGGGCGATGCGATGCGGGACGTCGCAACCCACCCACCGCGAGAGACGCGCCGGGAAGGTCGAGACGACGATCTCGTCGTGCTCGTGGGGGTCATACGCATCGAGCACCGCGTGCACGGGCTCGCCATCTCCGATCGCGCCGTCGGCCCACAGGCCGGCGTCGCGCATCCGCTTCAGCGCCAAGCCGAGGCGCTGGCGCGCCGCCTCTCGCCCGCCGCGGTCGGACGGCACCACGAGCGTCACCTCGATCTGCCCGCGTTCCGCGCGGTCCACCAGGTGCTGGACCAGCTCGTCGGAATTGGCCGTCTGGTTGGCCACGACGAGGAGCTTGGTCGTCCAGGGCATCGCAGACTCCCTTCGCGAGTGTGGACAGGCGACTGTGGCGAAGGTAGCGGCAGCCGCGGACGACTCAGGCGGCGCGCCGTCCCCAGCCGAGCGCGCTCAGCGCGGCGAGGATCCCGCGCCGCTCGGGCTGGGCCGCGGGCCGCGACTCGGGCTCCGGCCGGCGCTCGTGGACCTCCACGTGATGCACCAGCGCCCCGGTCGACTGAGCGACGCGGTGCGGGACATTGCCGCCGACCCAGCGCGAGAACTGCGCCGCGAACGTCGAGACGAGGATCTCGTCGTGGTCGCGCGGGCTGTAGACGTCGAGCACGGCGTGCAGCGGGTCGGCGTCCCCGACGACCCCGTCGGCCTGCAGCCCGGCGCCGCGCATCTTGTCCAGCGCCCGCGCGAGGCGCTCTCGGGCTGCCTCGCGGCCACCGTGGTCGGCGGGCACGACGAGGGTCACCTGGATCGGGCCCTTCTCGGCGCGGGTGCGCAGATGCTCGAGCAGCTCGTCGCTGTCGGCGGTCTGGCTGGCCACGACCAGCAGCTTCGTCGTCCAGGGCATCGAGAGCCTCCTCTCGCCGGGTTGGACGGGTGACAGTCCGAGTCTACCCCTGTCCCGCCTGGTCGAACAGCAGGTGCTCGAGGCCGATCGTCGGCGACTCGGGCAGGTCCGCCACCCGGCGCACAGCGAGCAGGACGCCGGGCATGAACGACTCGCGGTCGATCGAGTCGTGGCGGATGGTCAGCGTCTGGCCGACGTCGCCGAGGATGACCTCCTGGTGGGCCACCAGGCCGGGCAGGCGGACGGAGTGGATGGGCACGTCGCCCTCCATCAGCTCGGCGGTGCGCGCCGCGGTGCCGCTGGGCTTGTCCAGCTTGCGGTCGTGGTGGAGCTCGACGATCTCGGCCCTGGCCATGTGGCGGGAGGCCTCGGCGGCGAAGCGCATCATCAGCACGGCGCCGATGGCGAAGTTCGGTGCGAAGAACACGTTGGCGCCGGTGGCGGAGCGCAGCGGCTCGATGTCGAAGCCGGTCGTGCCGATGACCACGTGCACGCCGGCCGCCAGGCAGGCCAGGGCGTTGTCGAGCGCCTGATCGGGCTGGGTGAAGTCCACGACGACGTCGACATCGCCCAGGATGTCGGCGAGCGCCGTGTCGAGCTGCGGGTCCGCGCGACCGGCCATCGTCATGTCGCCCGCGCCCTCCACGGCGCGGCACACGGTCTCCCCCATCCGCCCCGCGGCGCCGGCGACCCCGACGCGGATCATGCTGGACCGTTCGCTGCGCTCACGGTGCCCTCCATCTGGCCGATGGGCTCCAGCGCAGCGCGGAACGCGTCCTCGTCGGGGCCGATCCCCGCGGCGGACAGCGACGCTGGCTGGAACAGGTCTGCGGCGAGCCCGCGCACGGCGTCCATGGTGACGCCGTCGACGCGCGCGATGATCTCGTCGACGCTGAGGATCGGCATGTCGGCGAGCAGCGCGCCGCCGAGGCGGTTCATCCGCGACGGCGTGGACTCCAGGGACAGCACGAGGCGCCCCTTGACGTTCTCCTTCGCGCGCGACAGCTCGGCCTCCTCGGCCGGGTCGCCGGCGAAGCGGTCGAGCTCAGCGCCCACGACGCGCATCGCCTCCGCGAGGTTGTCCGCGCGCGTGCCGACGTACAGGCCGACCTGCCCGGCTTCCGCGTACTGGCTGGCGAACGAATAGACCGCGTAGGCCAGGCCGCGCTTCTCGCGGACCTCCTGGAAGAGCCGCGACGACGACGTGCCGCCGAGGATCGCGTCCAGGACGCGCAGCGCGAAGCGCCGGTCGTCGTTGCGGGGGATGCCGGGGCCGCCGAGGCAGACGTGAACCTGCTCGGTGTCCTTGCGCGTGAACAGCGCGCACGGCGCCACGGGCTCCGGCGGCGCGAGCACCGGCTGCAGCCGCGGCGCGACGGGGTCGCCGACGCTGGCCTCGACGAGCTCCACGATGCGGTCGTGGTCCAGCGAGCCGGCGGCCGCCACGACGATCTGCTCGGGGCGGTAGCGCGCGCCGTGGAACGCCGCGAGCCCGTCGCGGCCCACCGACCGGATGACGTCCGCGCGACCGATGATCGCGCGGCCCAGCGGGTGGTCGCCGAACACCGCCTGGCCGAGGACGTCGAAGACCTTGTCCTGCGGGTCGTCCTCGTACATCGCGATCTCCTCGAGCACGACCTCGCGCTCGGTCTCGAGGTCGCGCAGCGCCGGGCGCCAGACCATGTCGGAGAGGACGTCGTAAGCCTCCTCGAGGTGGATGTCGAGCACGCGGGTGAAGACCGACGTCGACTCCTTGCCGGTCCCGGCGTTGAGCTCCGCTCCCATGGCGTCGAACAGCTCGTCGATCTCGTGCGACTCGAAGCGGTCGGTCCCGCGGAACAGCATGTGCTCCAGCAGGTGCGACAGCCCTGCCTCCGGGTCGGACTCGAGGCCCGACCCGGTGGCGATGAAGGCCCCGAGCGCCACGGACCGCACGGAGTCCATGGACTCCGTGACC
>DAINCW010000023.1:15556-20726 GCA_036732205.1 Solirubrobacteraceae bacterium
TCGTGAGGCGGTGGCCGGTCAAGCGACCGGGGCCGTGTCAGTCGCGATCGGAGTCGCCGCTGCCGCGGTGACGCGGGCGGCCGGAGCCCCGGCCTCCGCGGTCGCCGCCACCGCCGCCGCCGCGGTCGCCTCCGCGATCGCCGCCGCGATCACGCGGGCCGCGGTCGCGCCGCGGGGCGCCGCCGTTGCCGCCGCCCCCGCCGGAGCCGACCGTGGCCAGCTCCTCCGCGGACTTGCCGGCGACCTCGGGGTCCTCGGCGAGGCGCAGGCCGATGCGGCCGCGCTCGCGGTCGACCTCGACCACGCGCACCTTGATCTCGTCGCCGCGGTTGAGGACGTCCTCGACCGTGTCGACGCGCTGCCCCGGGGAGACGTTGCTGATGTGCAGCAGGCCGTCGGTGCCCTTGGTCAGCTCCACGAACGCGCCGAAGGTCGTGGTCTTGACGACCTTGCCGTCGAACTCGTCGCCGACCTCGACCTCCTTGGTCATCGCCGTGATGCGCTCGACGAGCGCGTCACCGAGCTCGCCGTTGGCCGAGTAGATGAGGACCTGACCGTCATCGTTGATGTCGATCTGGGACTCGAACTCGTCCTGCATCCCGCGGATCGTCTCGCCGCCCTTGCCGATGATCATGCCGATCTGGCTCGGGTCGACCTGGATCGTCTGGATGCGCGGTGCGTAGAGCGAGAGCTCCGACCGCGGGGCCTCGATGACCTCGTTCATCTGCTTCAGGATCGCGAGGCGGGCCTCCTTCGCCTGGGCGAGCGCGTCACGCAGGATGTCGAAGGTGACGCCCGTGATCTTGATGTCCATCTGCAGGGCGGTGATTCCCTCCGAGGTGCCGGCGACCTTGAAGTCCATGTCGCCGAGGTGGTCCTCGACGCCGGCGATGTCCGTGAGGACGATGTAGTCGTCGCCCTCCTTGATCAGGCCCATCGCGATGCCGGCGACCGGGCGCGTGATCGGGACGCCGGCGTCCATGAGCGACAGGGACGAGCCGCAGACGCTCGCCATCGAGGACGAGCCGTTGGACTCGAGGATGTCCGACACCACGCGGATCGTGTACGGGAAGTCCTCGGTGCTCGGCACCATCGGCAGCAGCGCTCGCTCGGCGAGCGCCCCGTGGCCGATGTCACGGCGCTTGGGAGAGCCGACGCGGCCCGCCTCCCCGACCGAGTAGGGCGGGAAGTTGTAGTGGTGCCAGTAGTACTTGTGCAGCTGGAGGCCCAGCGTGTCGAGGCGCATCTCCTCCTTGAGCGTGCCGAGGGCGACGACGCTCAGGGCCTGGGTCTGGCCGCGCGTGAACAGCGCGGAGCCGTGCGTGCGCGGCAGCGGGCCGGCCTCGATGGTGATCGGCCGGATCTCGTCGGCCGAGCGCCCGTCGGGGCGGACCTTCTGGACCGCGATGCGGTTGCGGATGATCTGCTTCTCGTGCGCGTCGAAGGCGAGCTGGACCGCCTGGCGGCGCTCCTTGTCGTCCTCATCTCCAGCGAGCGCGGCGAAGATCTCCTCCTCGGCGGCCTTGGTCGCGTCCTGGCGCTCGACCTTGTCGTGCACCTGGGTCGCGGCGTCCAGCTTGTCGCCGAACTTCGACTTGATCTCGTCGATGATCGCCGGGTCCGCCTTGGGGACCTCGACCGCCAGCTTCGGCTTGCCGACCTTCTCGGCCAGCTCGCGCTGGAGCGCGCAGAGCTTCTTGATCTCGGAGTGGGCGATGTCGAGCGCATCCAACATCTCAGCCTCGCCGACCTCCTTGGCGCCGGCCTCCACCATGAGGATCGCGTCCTCGGTGCCGCAGACGACCAGGTCGAGCTCCACGTCGTCGAGGAGCGAGTCCTCCGGCGGGTTGACCACGAAGCCGTCCTCGTTGCGACCGATGCGCACGGCGCCCACCGGCGTGTCGAACGGGAGCTCGCTGATCATCAGCGCCGCGGAGGCGCCGTTCATCGCGAGGATGTCGTACGGATGCACGTGGTCGATGCTCAGCGGCATGCAGACCAGCTGCGTCTCGTAGCGCCAGCCCTTGGGGAAGAGCGGACGGATGGGGCGATCGATCATGCGTGCGGTGAGCACGCCCTTCTCGCCCGGACGGCCCTCGCGCTTGAAGAACGAGCCGGGGATCTTGCCCGCGGCGTACATGCGCTCTTCGACGTCCACCGTCAGCGGGAGGAAGTCCACGTCGCGGATGTTGCCCGCGGTCGCGGTGCTGAGGACCATGGTGTCGCCCTGTTGGACGACGACGGCGCCGGAGGCCTGCTTGGCCATCCTGCCGGTCTCGAACGAGATCTCGCTTCCGGAGATCTCCACGGAGACGCGGGTCACGGCGTCACTGCTCATATGTAATTCCCTTCTCGGCCCGCGTTCGTTCGCGGGCCCGTCTTTTCATTCGTTGCGTACGCGGGGCATGGTAGCGACGAGGCGCGCTGCGGCCTGGTCTCCCCCGACCAGCGTCGGCGTCGTCATCGCACCCGCCATCACGGCCTCGCGAACGTCGCGCTGGACGCGCGCGGCGACGTCGGCGGAGCGCCGGTCGGCCTCGAAGCGATCGACGTCGAGGCCGAGCGCCTCGCAGCGCTCCCACAGGTGCGGGTCGTCGAGGCGGCCCTGGTCGGCGTAGAGGCTGTCGTGGAACGCCCAGAAGGCGTCCTGGCGCGCGGCGGCCTCAGCCGCGTGGGCCAGCGCCACCGAGCGCGGATGCTTGGTGCGCAGCGCCAGGTGGCGAAAGACGCGGCGGACGTCCATCTCCTCGAGGCGGGCGTGCGTGAGCGCGCAATGCGGGCAGGTGAAGTCCGCATAGACGAAGACGAGCGGCGCGCCGTCCGGCCCGCGGACGTGGTCGCCGGAGCGCAGCGGGCCGAATCCGTGCGGCGTGCTCAGGGCGCGACGGGCTGGGGCGACGGTGCGGGTGCCTTGGGCACGGGCGCCTTGAGCGCGTCGAGCTCCTCGCGCAGCCACCCGATGAAGCTCCACACGTCGGGGATCTGCTGGCGGTCGGCGATGATCCCGAAGTCCATGTGGTCCATGTAGCTCATCACCGTGATGTTCAGGCCCATGCCGTCGGTCACGACCGACACCGGGTAGTTCGCCTGGAGCTGGGCGCCCGCGCAGTAGAGCGAGATCTGCGGGCCCGGCACGTTGGAGATGACGAGGTTCCAGGTCGGGCGCGCGGCGCTGCTCGTCGAGAGGCGGAACGTCAGCTGCGCGGCACGCGCGAAGACCGCCGGCGGGATGAAGTGGTTGGCGTCCTGGAGCAGCCCGGCGGGCAGCGCCTTGTGGCGGTCCTTCATCTCCGACATCGCGTCGTGGGTGCGCTGGAGGCGCACGACCGGGTCGGCCTCGTTGGTGAACAGCGGCGCGCTCATGAGCAGGATGCGATTGCCGTAGGTGCCGACCTGCTCGCTGGTGCGCACCGAGACCGGGACCTGGGCGACCAGGGGCTCGGCGGGCAGCTCGTCATGGTCGATCAGCCAGCGGCGCACGGCGCCGGCGCAGATCGCCACGACCACGTCGTTGACCGTGGTGCCGTGTGCCTTCTTGACCTCCTTGACCTCCGACAGCGAGAGCTGGCCGAAGGCAAAGCGCCGGTGGGGCGAGACCCGCCCGTTGAACGACGTGCGCGGCGCGACGAGCCGCTGGCCCGGGCCGATCTTCCGGGCGCGAGCGCGGCCGGTCAGGCGCCCGAGCAGGCCGGCGCCCGGCAGCGTGCCGAACGGCGTGTCGGCGATGTTCGGCAGCGCGGCCGGCAGCGACTGGAGCACGCGCAGCGGGTAGCGCGGCACGCCCTCGAGCGCGTGGATGAGCATCTGGCCCCGGCTGGGCATGACGTCGGCGTCGCCCTTCCACTCGGCCTTGGCGGGCAGGTGGCCGCCCTCCGGTGTGATGTCCAAGAGCAGTCCCATGATCTCGGCGCCCGACATCCCGTCGACCAGCGCGTGGTGGATCTTCGTGAGCATCGCGACGTGCCCCGACTCCAGGCCGTGGATCACGTAGAGCTCCCACAGCGGACGCGCGCGGTCGAGCGGGCGCGACGTGATGCGCGCAACCTGCTCGGCGAGCTGCTCGTCGGAGCCGGGGGCGGGTATGGCCAGCTCGCGGATGTGGAAGTCCAGGTCGAAGTTGACGTCGTCGACCCAGTACGGGTAGTCGAGGCCGAGCGGCACCTCGGCCAGGCGCCAGCGCAGCGGCGGGAGCAGCGGCAGGCGCTCCAGCATGAGGTCCTTGATGTCGTCGACGCCGAACGTGTCGCCCGGCGCGGTCGACGGATCGAGGATCGCGAGGCCGGCGACGTGCCCCACCTGGCGCGCGTTCTCAAGGGCGAGGAACTGGGTGTCGAGGCTCGTGAGCTGGCGCATGGCTGCGAACCGTACGCCTGCCGCGCCGTGCTCGTCGGCTGTTGTGGCTAGGCGATGCCCGCGGGCAGCGCGAGCTGCTCCCGGGCGGGGTCGAGGCGCTCGAAGCGCTCGGCCTCCTGCGCGTCGTCGACCGCCCACGCGATCCGCTCGGCGATCTGCCGGCGGAAGTGGTCGGTCTCGAAATCGTGGGGCGCTACCCGCTCGCGATAGACGACGCGATCACGGCCATGGGCCCGGACGATGACTTCCGGCATTGGGGGGGCTCCTCCCTGTTCGGTGCCCTGTCGATGACAGCGTGACACGCCGGCCTAATCCCCTGGTGAAGATTTCGCGCTCAGAGCGTCAAAAATGAGGTTTGCGCCCGGCAGCTCGCCGGGATTGGCCGCGAGATGGCTCCATTGCACGACCGCGTCGGCGTCGAAGATGACCAACGCTCGGTTCGTCATCCCGCCCGGCTCGAAGTACGCGCCGAGCGCTCGCGAGGCCGCGCCCTTGGGCTCGAAGTCCGACAGCTGACCGATCGTGACGCCGAGCGACTCGCGAAACGCCTTCTGCGAGTACGAGGCGTCCGTGGACACACCGAACAGGCGAGCGCCGCGGGCCTGGAACTCGTCGATGACCTCTTCGTAGACCTGGAACTGGTCGGTGCACACCGGGCTGAAGGCGAACGGGTAGAAGACGAGGACCGTGGTGTGGCCCTTGAGGTCGGACTGGGTGAAGCGCTCGCCGTCCTCGCTGGCGAGGCTGAACTCCGGCGCCGGCGTGCCCGGCGCGATGAGGCTCACCGGCGGAGCCCGAGCTCCTTGATGAGCTCGCG
>DAINCW010000024.1:0-20319 GCA_036732205.1 Solirubrobacteraceae bacterium
GCACGAACGCGCCGCCCTTGCCGGGCTTGACGTGCTGGAACTCGAGGATCTTGAAGATCGTCCCCTCGACGTCGATGTGGTTGCCGTTCTTGAACTGGTTCGTGGAGACCACGGCGCGGAAGGCTAGTCAGTCGCGCCGCGCTCGCTCGGCGTGTAGCACCCGTGACAGACGTGCGCAGGTGCGGCGCGGACGATCTCCGGGTCCAGCAATCACCATCCGAAAAGGAAGTCATCATGTCCCGCACCACCCAGTCGATCGCCGTCCTCGCCTGTCTTGCCACGCTCGCCGGCAGCGGCGTGGCCACGGCAGCGACGAACGGCAACTCACAGCAGACCGGTACCCACAAGGCAACGTCGTCGGGCACCGCGACGATGAAGTCCACGAAGGGCGGCACCCACACTCCGCCGCACAGGGCCAACGGCAGCACGACCGCCTCGATGGAGGCCTACCCGGCTGACGGCCCCGGCAAGGGCCGCGAGGCGAGGTGCAACGCCTGGACGAAGAAGTTCGAGGCGACCCAGGCCCAGGAGGAGACCGACGGCGCGAACGGCAACGAAGACGCCGTCGCCAACGACGAGGACACGCTCGCCGATCAGGCCGACTCCGCCCTGGACGACGGCTGCGTCGTCATCTACTGACGCGCCGGTGGCTCCCGCGCGAACCCTCGCGCGGGAGCCACCTGGCACACGCCGCGGTTACCTGGCCGCCCGCTCCTGATCGGAGCGACCGGCGAGCGTGCCGCGCAAGGCCTCCCGATCGCCCACGTCGATCTGAGCTAGGAGATCGTGACGAAGCCGATGGTCTCGAACGATGTGTCGCGTACTGCCCGTTGATCTTGGCCTGCACGCGGACCCGCGAGGGCTGCTCCGATAGCAGCCACGGCCGTTGTGCTGTACACAAGCGTTCGAAAGTTCGAAAAGCCTCCCACGGCTCTCGACATGGCGCTGGACCTCGGAGGCGATATTGATGAAACAGGCGAGTTGCGCGCTCCGACGACGAGGCAAAGTTAGCCCAACGCTCGCGCCGGGTACCTCTCGCCGCATGTTACCGGGGGAAGAGCTACCTGACGCAGTGCAGCGTTATCCGCCTCGACCCGTGGGTCGAGGCGCCCCGCCAGCGGTCGCCCTCATACCAGCCGGTGACGCGGTAGCGGCCGCTGACCAGCCCCCCTATGACATGGCTCATGGCTCCCGAGGCGGCGCCCGCCTTCGCCGGCGGTCGAGCAACCTTGTGGACGCGCCTGGTGGCCGCGTCGGTGCCGCGCACGACGAGATGGACGTGGCCCTTTAGGGGCCGGGAAGCAGAGAGCGCTGGGCGAACCCGTACCTGCACCCGCAGGGCGCAGCCGGCCGCCTGGCCGACCGACGTGAAGGAGAACGTCGAGACCAGCGGGATGCAGTAGAACGCCGTGACACCATCGCCGCCGCAGTCGAGGATCGTCGCCGCGCCCGGCATGCTCCCGCCGCCACCGTTGGCGACCGGTGGCGGCGGCGAACGCTTGGCGATGGCGGTCGTCGGCCCTGCCAGAAGAGCGACGACGATGACAGCGATGGTCGAATGGCGGCCCCGCACGAGAGTTATGATCGACACAGGTGCGCGGCGACTTGAGCGTGAATCGGGGTCTAAGAGTTTTCTGGAGTGTTGTGGCCGGCGCGGGGCTCGCCTGCGTGCCCATCGCCACGACCGCGGCGCGTGCACCGGCGCGGGTTGCCGTCGCGCCCGGCGCGACCGGCGTCGACCTTGCCGCGACCAGGGCGGTGCGCGGGCCCGCGGCCTCGGGTGCCGGCCTGTCGGTGGCGGCGCTCGGAGACTTCGACCTCGACGGGAAGCCCGACGCGGCGGTCGGGGCCCCCTATGCTCGCGTCGGCAAGGGTCCGGCCCGCGGCGCGCTGACCCTGTACCTCCGAGCCGTGAGCCCGGGGAACAGCCGTCCCGGGATGGTCGCCGGCCAGGCGGTCCGCTTCGATGGGAAGCACCCCGGCGACCAGCTCGGCTTCTCGGTCGCGGGCGGGGGAGATGTCAACGGCGACGGTTTCCCCGACGTCGTGTTCGGCGCTCCCGGATCCGCGTTCGGGCACCGGCGCGGGGCGGGAGCCGTATGGGTCATCTACGGCAACCCGGCGCCCGGTTCGATCGACCTGACCAAGCTGAGCGTGGACCAGGGTTATGAGATCGTCGGGGCAGCCGCCGGCGATCACGCCGGCGCGTCGGTGGCCATCACGCGAGACCTCAGCGGCGATGGCCACGAGGACATTGTGATCGGTGCTCCGGGAGCGCGGGGCGGCGCCGGGGCCGTGTACGTGATCTACAGCCACCTGCGCAGCCCGACGATCGACCTGGCCAAGCTCGCCCCGACCCAGGGCTATGCGATCACCGGCGCACCCGCCCGAGCCCACCTCGGCGCGTCGGTGAGCGGGGCCGGCTACATGAACGGGGACCCGTACGCTGAGGTGATCGCCGGTGCCCCCGGCGCGTCCGGCTCGCGCGGGGCCGCGTACGTCGTCTACGGCCGTCCGTCCGGCATGGGTGGCGTGCGGCTGGGCACCCCGGGCACGGGTTTCCGGATCGTCGGCGCCGCCCCCGGGGACCGGGCGGGAAGCGCGGTCGCGGCGGTGGGAGACATCGACCACGATGGCGCTACCGACGTGGAGGTCGGCTCACCATCGGCGGCTGTAGCCGGTCGCGGCCACCCGGGAACCGTCGCGATCGTGCGCGGCGCTCCGCGTACCCCCAAGGTGGCGCTGGGAGGCGTGCGCAAGCTGGGATATCTGCTGCTCGGGGCTGCCGACGGTGATCGCACCGGGGCCGCGCTGGGCGGGCGCGCAGATCCGGCGCGCGAGCCCCCCGCGCTCGTCGTCGGGGCGCCCGGTGCCTCCTATGACTGCCGGCCGCGTGCGGGCGCGGCCTATGCGCTGACCGGTTTGCCCGCGCGGGCCAGTTCCCTGGACCTCGGGCGGCTCTCGCCGGCCGCCGGATTTCGCGTCGACGGCGCCGCGGGCGGGAGTCGGGCCGGGCGCTCGGTCGCGGCCCTGCGAGGCCTGCCGCTGGGGCTGCTCGTCGGAGCTCCCAGAGCCACAGGACGCAGGGTGCGGGGCACCTCCCGGCGGGCCCCGGGCGCCTATCTCGTACCTAGCCGCGCCACTCGGCGGCGTCTTCCGGGGCTAAGTGCGGGACTCGGACTCCCGTTGCGGGTGCTCAATCGGCGTGTCGCCAGCGCGGGCGGCCATGGCCGCCGTCTGCCGGTCAGACTCGAGGTGACGGGTGGGGACACGATCAGAGGCCTGTCGCTCGCCGTCTACACGTTCTCCGGCAGCTTCGTCGGCCGCCTCTCCCGCGGAAGTGTCTCGGGCACCCAGACGCTGAACGTCGCGCTGAACCAGACCCTTCGCTCGGGTGGCTACTCGCTCCTGTTCTCGGGCCGGCCACGATTCAGCGGGGGCTGCCGGACCCAGAGCAAGAAGGTCATCCTCAAATTTCGTTAGGCCGTCCGTCGACAAACGGAGAGCCCCTCGCCTGGTCGGGGAGCGATCACCGTCACTTGCCCCTGCCGATGACCATCGACGCGTGGCGGCCGGTCCACGTCTGCAGCGCGTAGACCCGCCAGCCCTTGCCGACCTTCGCCGGGAGCGGCCAGGTGAACGTCCCGTAGACGGTGAGGCGCAGATAGGCGTTGAATGTGCGCCCGGGCCGGCCGGCCGGGGGCTTGACCTGGAGGCTGATCACGTCGCCGACCGGAGCGGTGCCCACCACTGCCCTCGAGCCGTTGGCCCTACCCATGCGCACGGTCACCGGGTGCGTCGGCCCGACGCCCCTGAGGAAGTCCTGCTGAAGCTGCGCGAAGGCCGGCTTGGGATTGCCCTGGGCGTCGCTGATCCCGAAGTGCAGGGTGGGGCTGTCGCGCAGCGTGAAGACGATCGCTCCTGCGATCCAGGGAACCCCCGCCATGCCCCTGAACGCGTCATCGAGGTTCCGTGCCTGCTGTTGGGGATTGACGCAGACGAAGTACCGCTCGTCGATCGTAGGGTGGGCAGTGCAGGTGATCCAACCGAACTCCTCCTCCCAGACCGGTGTGGAGTCGCCGTTGGCCAGCTGCAGCTGATGGATCGAGCGCACGCTGGCCAGGACGATGTCGTAGAAGTCCACGGCCACGCCCTCATATGAGCCCTTGATGCCATCCCTGTAAAGGGCCTTGAGGAAGTTGCCGTTGGCTCCGGTCAGGGCGCCAATCAAGACTGGCACCGGTGCCGAGCTCTGGATCACGGCCGTGTGAGCGGCCTTGAGCAGAGCGGCGAAGTGCCCCGGCCGGTCGGGTCCCGCCAGGTGCTGCCCGTCGGCGTGATCGGGCTCAGGCCAAATCTCGATGCCCGCCAGGCGTCCTGCGTAGCGCGAGGCGAGCAGCCCGACGAAATCCCCGAAGTCCTTCGGGTTCTCGGGCGGATAAGCCTGGCAGAGGTCGGGCCGTGCGGCCTTTGCGGCTGGAGGCTCGGTTGAGGCCCAGCAGGGCGATCCGCGCACTCGCAGGAGGACCTTGAGCCCGCGGTCTGAGGCGTCGAGAACAGCCCTGTCGAGCAGCTCGAGGTTAGAGACATCGTATTGACCTTTGGCACTCGGCTCGATCGCGTTCCATTGGGCGAAGAGAGTCACGGCGGTGGAGCCGAGCGCCCTGGCCTGGTCCATCTGGCTCGCGATCCCCCCCGGCGTGCTCGTGAGGTACACGGGAACCCCGTGCCAACGAGGGATGGCATTGCGGGCGGCCATCGCCGGGGGTCCACCCAGGGGCGAGATCCCCAATAGGCACAGGGCCAGACCGACCAGCGTGAAACGGCGGACTCGCACCGCTAGCCAGCATAGACTGTGCGAAGCGGGGGCTTGAATCGGGACCAGGCGCCGCGATGTGAACCGGGAGGCCGAGCATGACCGGCTGCTGAGGGCGTACAAACCTCTCGAACGGAACGGTGCGAGCGTCGACAACGGCAGGGACCTGGGCTAACTTCGAGCGTCTGCGCCTGCCCGAAGACACCCGAGTGTGGGTCACGGCCGCGCGCTGGGCAGCGCACGACGCGACCACCGTGCGCCTCGAGGTGGAGGGCGCCTTGTGGTCCGATGCGCTCTGCCTCGCCCCGGCTCCGCTGGCGCTGGTCGCCGGTGAGCGCTACTCCCCTGAGGTCGAGGGCCCGTACCGCGCCGGTCCCGACTGGCCTGCGTTCAGCGCCGGCTACGTCGTCTCGCGCGAGCTGGCCGAGCGTGTGCTCTGGACCTACGAGGTGGCGCCGGGGAGCACGCAGGGCAGCGCCGAGGATCTCCGCGCGCGGATCTCCGCGCTGCGCAGGCAGATCACCCAGCTCCGGGAGGCCGAGCGCCAGCAGGCCCGGCAAGCCGCCCTGCACGGTCTCACGGCCGCGTCGGCCCCGCGGCGCCCGCTCACCGCCGGCGGCCTGCCCTCGCGGCCCCGCGGGGACAGCCATGCGACCGCCCGTGGGATCCAGGCCCCGGCGTCGGGGCGATCGGCTCATTCAGCGCACCCCTCCCCCGCGCGCCGGTGGGCTCGCCACGCCACGCTGCTGGGCGCCGTGGTCGGGCTCCTGATCGCCGCCGACGGCGTCGCGACCATCGCCTGGCAGGAACCGCTGACCGCGATCTACACGCTGCACCAGCAGAGCCTGCTCTCCCAGCGCCTGACCGCGCTCACCCAGGCTTATGCCACACCGGCGGCGGCGGCGCGCTCACTCCAGGCGTCGCCGGCGTCCTCTGCGGCGCCCGTGACGGACCCATCCAGGACGGTCGACCCGGCGCCGGGCGGTCCCGCGCCGGCAAGCTCTGCGGCCGACGCCGGCACCATCGGCGGCGCGGGGGCACCGGCTCCCACACCGCCGCCGAGCGCCGCCGCCGCTCCGATGCCCGCGGTCGCCGACACCACGCTGCGTCCCGGCGCCGACGTGCCGAGCGCACTGGCTCGCGCCGCGCGGGCAACGACGCTCAGCACCCGCTCCGGAGATCCCCTGGGACGCATCACGATTCCGGATCTCGGCGCGAACTTCGTCTTCGTGCAGGGCACGGGCACCGGCAGCCTGCGGGAGGGACCCGGTCACTACGCGGGTACGACGCTGCCCGGGCTGCCCGGGACCGTGGGCCTGGCCGGCCACCGCACGACCTTCCTCGCGCCCTTCCGGCACCTGGACTCGCTGCGCCCCGGCATGCACGTTCGCCTGACGCTGCCCTACGGCAGCTTCGACTATGCCGTCACCGGCACGCGGATCGTGTCGCCGACGTCGGTCTGGGTGGTCAAGTCCGGACGGGCGCAGACGCTCGTGATGACGGCGTGCAACCCGCTCTACAGCGACTTCCAGCGCATCGTCGTCTTCGCGCGGCTCGTGCGAGAGGAGCCGGCACCGGGCATCGGATCGCCGACCTGGTCCCCGCCGAGCGAGCCTGCAAGCCAGTCTGCATAGGTTTCAACCTCCTCGCGAGGGGCGTAGCATCGCCCGGATGCGACGGCTGCTTGCACCGCCAGGACTGGCCGCCATGCTGATCCTGGGTGGCTTGGGGGTCGGCATGGGCTTGGGGATGGGCGTCGGCACGGGCGCGGGCGGCACCGCGACCGCTCAGGCGCCACCGCCGCTCGACACCAGCGGGGCCGACGCCACCCCGACCGTCACCAGCCCCGTCAACACGACACCGACGAGCACAACGAAGACCCCCAGCTCCGGGGGTGGGACGACCATCGTGTCGACCACGCTCATCCCGACCAAGCACAGTGGCAGCGGGAGCGGGACAGGCGGATCCACGAAGACCACGACGTCGAGCGGGACGTCGGGATCGAGCACCTCGGGGAGCAGCTCGAGCAGCAAGACGTCCGGTGCTTCGACTGGGAGCGTGGGGGCCGACACGTCGAATGCCTCTTCAACTGCGTCCACGGCCCCGCGGAAACTGGCCCATACGGGGGCTCAGCCCCTGCTGTTGATCCTCTTCGGCCTGGGTATGGCCGGCGGCGCCCTGCTGATCCGCCGTCGCCTGCGCGACCGGCCGCGCTCGTAAGCCGCGCTCGACGCCGGCGCGGCGGACGGATAGTGGATGGACGGCGGTAGAACGCCGAAAGCCTCCCGAAGGAGGCTTTCGAACCCGCGACCTTCGCGGTGCGTCAGGCGTTCGCCGGGGCCGGGTCCTCGCGGACCACGACGGTATCCGCGACCTTGATGATCTCGTCGACCGGCAGGTCCGCCGCCTGGGCGTGCCGGCGGATCGCCTCCGGGCTCGAGGCCTGGTAGATGCAGACCGTGCCGACGGCGCCGCTCTCCTCCGCGAGCACGTAGCTGCGGATCCAGCGCACGTCGTCGGTCATCTTGTCGCCCTCAGCCGTCGACCGCTCTGCGGCCGCCTGCAGGTCCTCCGGCGTGCGCCACCCGGCGCGTCGCAGAATCACGTAGGTGTCCATCACAACCCTCCCCCTGTTTGTTTCCCGTCTTGTCCATAGCGCGGGTGCATCGTTGCACGGATAGGGTCACTCCAGCTGGAGCCGCTTGGATCGACGAACAGGAGCGCACCACATGACCGGGCCATCGCCGCGCCGCATCGTCCTCGCCCCAGCGCTCGCACTCCTCCTGCTCGCACTCCTCCTGCTCGTCCCCGCCGGCGCGTCCGCGGCCAAGGCCTCCTGCAACGGCGTGCCGAAGGCCGGATGCCTGCTGCCATTCCCCAACGACGTCGGCCTGACGCGGAAGGACTCGTCCGCCGCGACCGGGCGGCGCGTGTACTTCACCCCCGCCGAGATGCCGGCGAACCACAGTGGCGTCCGCATCAACCCCGCGGAGTTCAACCGCAACGACGGCTTCAGCCCCGGGCAGCCGATCATCGTCCACGTCGGATCCCTGCGCACGCAGGCCGACTTCCTTCGCTCGGGGATCGTCCCGATCACCGACATGGCGCGCTTCGCCGACGCCAAGCAGAAGGTGCTGCTGCTCGACGAGAAGACCGGCAAGCGCCAGCTCGTCTGGGCGGAGCTCGACGCCAACGCGACGACGGACGCCACGCGCAACCTGCTCATCCACGCCGACAAGAACCTGGTGCCGGGCCGCCGCTACGTCGTGGTCCTGCGCGGGTTCACGAAGGAGACCCAACCCGTCGGCCTGGCCGCGACGTGGTCAAAGGCCGTGCTCGCCGCGCTGCGCAAGGCGAAGGTCAAGCTCAACACGATCTACCTCGCCTGGGACTTCACGGTGGCGAGCGACCAGAACATCACGGGGCGCCTCGTGCACATGCGCGACGACGCGTTCAAGCAGCTCGGCGACACGAACCTCGCCGACGGCGTCATCCAGGGCGCGCCGCCGCAGTTCGCGGTCACCGGCGTGACGAACTACAGCGTCGCCGACGACCCGCTGATCGCGCGCAAGGTCACCGGCACGTTCAACGTCCCGTGCTATCTCGACCAGCCGGGCTGCCCGGTCGGGTCGAAGCTCAACTACGCGAGCGCGTCACCGGACGCGCTGCCGGCGCAGCAGCCCGGCAACGTCCTCCAGGCCACCTTCACCTGCAACATCCCGCGTACGGCGTTCACCGCGCCGTCGCACATGGGCCTCTACGGCCATGGGCTCCTCGGCGACCAGTCGCAGATCGACGAGATCAACATCAAGAACATGAGCGCGGAGCAGAACTTCACGTTCTGCGCGACCAACTGGTACGGGATGGCCAAGGACGACATCCCGACCGCGATCTCCGCGCTCCAGGACTTCTCGAAGTTCGGGACGTTCGTCGACCGCCAGCTCGAGGGCGTGCTCGCGCAGCTCTACCTCGGCCGCCTGATGGCCCACCCGCAGGGCCTCGTCACCGACCCGGCCTTCGCCGGGCTGATCGACGTCAGCGGGCCGCTGTCGTGGGACTCGAACTCGCAGGGCGCGATCTTCGGCGGCACGACGACCGCGCTCGCGCCCGACTGGCGCCGGGCCGTCCTGGGCGTGGCGACGATGGGCTACAGCACGCTGCTCCAGCGCTCCACGGACTTCGCGACCTACCAGGTCATCCTCGACCCGGCGTATCCGGACCACGGGACGCAGACGCTGATGCTGTCGATGATCCAGATGCTGTGGGACCGCACGGACACCAACGGCTGGACGCAGCACATGACGACCAGCCCGCCGCCCAACACGCCCACCCACACGATCCTCATCCACGTCGCGGTCGGCGACCACCAGGTCGCCAACGTCCAGTCCGACACGGAGGCGCGCTCGATCGGCGCGTCGATCTACCGGCCGACCTTCGACCCGGGCCGCACGTTCGACAAGGCGCCGAACTTCGGGATCCCGGCGATCGCGTCGTTCCCGTTCGGCGGCTCCGCGGTGGTGTGGTGGGACGGCGGCCCGCAGACGCCGGTGGCACCGATCACGAACACGCCGAACAAGGCGGGCGCGGACCCGCACTCGTTCCCGCGCAGCACCGTGGCGGCGCGCCAGCAGAAGGCGACGTTCCTGCTGGGCGGCGGCGTGATCGACGTCTGCGGCGGCAAGCCCTGTCACACGGACAACTACGGCTAGCCGCCGCGCGCCGCGCGCCGATTCAGTCGCCGCTGTCGTACTTGAACGAGATGGCCAGGCGGACGCGGTAGCCGCTGATCTTCCCGTTCTCGATCGTCACGTCGGAGCGGATGACCTCGGCGACCCGCAGGTCGCGGACCGACTTCCCCGCCGTCTCGACCGCGCTTCGGGCGGCCGCCTCCCAGGACTCACTGCTGACGCCGATGACCTCGGTGACGCGATAGACGCTGTCGGCCATGGGTTTCCTCCGTCGCTCGGGGCAGAGCGGCCGACTCTCGCACGTTCGGGCGCGTCGCGGGCGGCGCTCACGGGGTACGATCACGGCCGTGGCGGTTGACGCACTGTCAACTCTGGAGTTCTGGTCGCTTCCGCCGCAGGAGCGCGAGCCGCTGTTCGCGCAGCTGCGCGCGAGCGATCCGGTCAGCCGGCACGAGCCGCCGGAGGACATCCTCGGGCTCGAGCCGATCGAGGACGACGGGTACTGGGCGATCGTCTGCTACGACGACGTCCGGCGCATCTCGCGTGATCCGACGAGCTTCTGCTCCGGCCGCGGCGTGTTGTTCGGCGACGCGCCGCCCGAGATGCTCGAGGCGACGCAGTCGTTCCTCGCCATGGACGCGCCGCGGCACACCAAGCTGCGTGGGCTCGTCTCGTCCGCCTTCACGCCCCGCCAGGTCCGCCGCATCGACGAGGAGATCAGCCGCAACGCCAAGCGCATCGTCGAGGAGGTGGCGCCGACCGGCGGCGGCGACTTCGTCAGCATGGTCGCCAAGCGCCTGCCGCTCATGACGATCTCGGACATGATCGGGATGCCCGAGGCCGACCGCGAGCGGATCGTCGCGGCGGCCGACATCCTTGTGACGCTCGCGGACCCGAAGGTCACGGCCGGGCGCGAGCCGATCATGGTCATGGGCGAGGCCCTCTGGGAGCTCACGCAGTTCGCCACCGAGCTCGCCACCTTCCGCGAGCAGAACCCCGGCGACGACCTCATGACCGCGCTCGTCCAGGCCGAGGTCGACGGCGACCGCCTGACCCACGCCGAGATCGGCGCGTTCTTCGTCCTGCTGTCGGTCGCCGGCAACGACACGACGCGCCACACCACCTCGCACACCCTGCGCGAGCTCACGCTCCAGCCGCAGCAGCGCGCGATCCTCACCGAGGACCTCGAGAGCCGGATGCCGGTCGCGGTCGAGGAGTTCGTCCGCTGGGCCTCCCCGGTCATGACGTTCCGCCGCACGACGACCGAGCCGGTCGAGATCCACGGCGTCGACGTCGGCGAGGGTGAGAAGGTCGTCCTGTTCTACGGCTCGGCCAACCGCGACGACAGTGCCTTCGACCGGCCGAACGAGCTCGACGTGACCCGCGAGCCCAACCACCACGTCGGCTTCGGGGGCGGCGGGCCCCACTACTGCCTCGGCGCCTCGCTGGCCCGCACGCAGCTGCGCGCGCTCTTCACCGAGCTGCTCACCACGCTGCCCGACATCCAAGCGGGCGAGCCCGAGTACTTCCCGGGCGCCTTCATCAACGGCGTCCGGTCGATGCCGTTCGAGTTCACGCCGCGGGCCTGAGCCCGCCGCGCGCGCCGCCGCCCTCGCAGCGCTGCCGGCTCTGGCCGTTCGTCCTCGTCACCGCAACTTCACGAACGACGCCTGTGTTCCCCGAGGTGGAAACGCAAGCCGACTGAAAGGACTCATCGTGCGTCGTTGGATCACCGCTGTTTCCCTCATCGCCGCCTCGGCGGCCGTGGCCGTGCCCGTCGGCGCGGTCCCGCATCTCAAGGGCCGCAGCTTCGAGCGGACCTTCCCGGTCGCCTCGCGCCTCTGTGCGCGCGCCGACGATGGGAGCCTCCCGACCGGGGCGCAGTCGTCGTCCGACCAGATCAAGGCGGCGTGCGCCACGCTGCACTCGTCCTACGACGCGGCCCAGAGCACGCTCGACAGCGCGCTCAGCCCGCTCCAGGACCAGATCAAGACGGCGCGCCAGGCCGTCGTGGCGGCCTGCCAGGGCGCCCAGCAGCCGACCCCGTCGCAAACCGACAGCTCGTCGCCCACGCAGACGCGTGACGTGACGCCGCCGTCGACCGACCGGACCGCCTGCCAGCAGGCGCGTCAGCAGTTCCGTTCGACGGTCTCGTCGCTGAAGGATCAGCTCAAGACCATCGAGAAGGCCTACCACGAGTCGATCCAGACGGCCCGCAAGGCCTTCTGGACCACGATCCAATCGCTGCGCGCCGCGTCGAGCGTCACGCCCGACCAGTCCAGCCCCGCGCAGTCCTGACGTCCGCGCTCTGCGGGCCGCGGCGATACGAGACCGCCGCGGCCCGTTAGGGTCGGCGGATGGCCACCGACACCGCCCTGCGCGACGGTACCGACCACCTGGTCTGCGAACGCGTCTACTTCGACGCGATCACGATCCTCAGCCAGCTGGGGATCGCCGCGTCGCCGGTCGACGCCGCCTGACGGCCGAACCGGTAGCGTCGCGGCCATGCCCACGATCGAGACGCTTACCGGCCCCGTCGACACCGCCGACCTCGGCACGGTCCTCATGCACGAGCACATCTTCGTGCTCTCCCCAGAGCTGCAGACCGCCTACCCCGGCCACAACGGCTGGGACCGCGACGCGGAAGTCGCGAAGGCGCAGAAGACGCTGAAGGACCTCAAGGAGGCCGGCGTCGACACGATCCTCGAGCTCTCGGTCGTCGGCACCGGGCGCGACGTCGAGCTGATGCGCGAGGCCGTGGAGGGAAGCGGCCTCCAGGTGATCGTGGCGACCGGGCTCTACACGTACGACGTCCTTCCGCGCCAGTTCCACTTCATGGGCCCGGACACCATGCTGAACGGCCCCGAGCCGATGGACGCGCTGTTCCTGCGCGACATCAACGAGGGCATCCAGGGGACACCGATCAAGCCGGCGATCCTCAAGTGCGCCACCGACGAGGCCGGCATGACGCCGCACGTCGTCCGCGTCTTCCAGTCGGTCATCCGCGTGCACAAGGAGACGAACCTCCCCATCAACACGCACACGCATGCTCCGACCGAGCGCGGGCTGGAGCAGCAGGAGCTCCTGCGGTCCGAGGGCGTCGATCTGAGCAGGGTGATCATCGGCCACTGCGGCGACACGACCGACCTCGACTACCTCGAGAAGCTCATCGACGCGGGCTCGATCATCGGCATGGACCGCTTCGGCATCGACGTGCAACTGCCGTTCACCGACCGGGTCAACACCGTGGCCGCGCTGTGCGAGAAGGGCTACGCCGAGCGCATGGTCCTCAGCCACGACGCGGCCTGCTTCATCGACTGGTTCCCGCGCGGGCTCCAGGAGGAGATCACGCCGAACTGGAACTACCACCACATCCACAACGACGTCCTGCCCGCCCTGCGCGAGCGGGGCGTGAGCGACGAGCAGATCGAAGCCATGCTCGTGCACAACCCGAGGCGGTTCTTCGAAGCGAGCTAGACGACGGTCAGGTCCTTCGGCAGCGAGCTGAGCACGTCGTGGCCGTCGGGGGTGACGACGACGAGGTCCTCGATGCGTACGCCGATGACGCCCGGGACGTACACGCCGGGCTCGACGGTCACGACCTGCCCCGCGGCCAGGAGCGTGTCGCTGCTCGCGCTGAGCCGAGGGCCCTCGTGGACCTCCAGGCCGACGCCGTGACCGAGCCCGTGGCCGAAATGCTCGGCATGGCCGGCCGCGGCGATGATCTCGCGCGCCATGGCATCGACCTCGCGGCCAGTGGGGCCCGGTCGCACGGCGTCCAGCGACGCGAGCTGCGCGGCGAGAACGACCTCGTAGACCTCGGCGTGGCGCGGGTCGACCTCGCCGGTGGCGAACGTGCGCGTGCAGTCCGAGCAGTAGCCGTCGAGCTGGGCTCCCCAGTCGACGACGACGAACGTCCCGAGCGGGATATCGACGTCGCGCGGCACCGCGTGCGGCAGCGCGCCGTGCTCCCCCGCGGCGATGATCGGGGGGAACGAGATCGCCTCGGCGCCGAGCCTGCGCAGCTCGAACTCGAGGTCGAGCCCAACGGCGCGCTCGGTGCGCCCCGCAAGCCCGCGCTCCAGCACGGTCTTCAACGCGGCGTCGGCGAGCTGCGCCGCGGCACGCATCTTCGCGATCTCGGCCTCGTCCTTGATCGCGCGCAGGTCCTCCACCACGCCTCCCGCGCCGATCAGCTCGACGTCGTCGCCCGCCGCGTCGCGCAGGCGCTCGAGCGACTTCACCGCGAGCTTGAGGTCGTCGAAGCCCACGCGGGCCGGCAGGGCGCGCGCGACGACGGGCAGCAGCTCCGTGGCGATCTCGCGCTCGAACTCCTCGGGGACCTGCTCGGCGGACTGCGTGAGGTAGCGGAAGTCGGTCACGAAGCGGCGCAGGCCCGGGCCCACGACCGCCGCGGCGTTGGAACCGGTGAAGCCCGTGAGCCAGCGCACGTTGACCACGTCGGTGACGATCAGCGCGTCGAGGTGGCGCTCCTCGAGGGCGCGTTCGAGGCGTTCGAGCCGGGTCACGCGAACTCGTCGCGCAGGCGCTCGAGCGCTTCGCGGTAGCCGTCCTGACCCATCCCGCTGATCGTCTGAAGGCAGAGGTCCGAGATCACCGAGTGCCGGCGCCACTCCTCGCGGCCGGCCACGTCGGACAGGTGCACCTCGATGCTGGGAAGCGCGGCGATCTCCAGTGCGTCGCGAATCGCGTAGGAGTAGTGCGTCCACGCGCCGGGATTGATGATCAGCCCGTCGGCCACGTCCTCCAGCGAGTGCAGATGCTCCACGAACTCACCTTCGTGGTTGGACTGGAAGAACCGTACGCGCAGCCCCAGCTCGGACGCGAGCTCGTCGATGTCGAACTCGAGGTGCGTAAACGTCCTGCCCCCGTAGTGCCCGGCGTCCCTCCGCCCGATCTGGTCCAGGTTGACGCCGTGCATGACCTCGACTCGGTCCCTCATGAGGCGGCCAACTCTTCCACGGCCGCGCGCACGTCGTCGGTCGCCACCGGCTGGCCCTCGCGCACGTCGCCGATCCCGTGGACGAGCACGTAGGGGACCTCGCCCCCGCGGCGCTTCTTGTCGCGCGCCGCGGCCGCCAGGACGGCGTCGGTGTCGACGCCACTCAGCGTCGTCGGCAGGCCCGCGCGCCCCAGCAGCGCGGAGACCTCGTCGCGCAGGGTGTCCTGGCCGGAGAGCCGCAGCGCCGCGAGCATGCCCAGCGCGACCGCCTCGCCGTGGCGCAGGCGTGCGTAGCCGGTGGCCGTCTCCAGCGCGTGCGCGACGGTGTGGCCGAGGTTGAGCACCTGGCGGCGCCCGGAGTCGCGCTCGTCGGCCGCGACGACCGCGAGCTTCGTGCGTGCGCAGTCACAGACGACGTCGGCGTCCTCGAAATGGCCCGCCGCGACCCGCTCCCACAGCCGGCCGCCCGCGATGAGCGCCGTCTTGATGACCTCGGCGCGCCCGGCCGCCAACTCCTCGGACGGGAGGGTCTCCAGGAACGACACGTCCACGAGCACCGCCGAGGGCTGGTGGTAGGCGCCGACGTAGTTCTTGCCCTCCGGCAGGTCGACGCCGGTCTTGCCGCCGTAGGCCGAGTCGACCATCGCCACGAGCGTGGTGGGCACGTGGACGACCGGCACCCCGCGCTGGTAGGTCGCGGCGCAGAAGCCGGCGACGTCGCCGACCACGCCGCCCCCGAGCCCCACGACGTGATCGTCGCGCGCGGCGCCGGCCCGCGCGAGCTCCCGCGCGACGAGCTCGACGCTCGCCAGCGTCTTGTGTGCCTCGCCCGGCCGGATCGAGATCGTCGCCGCGGCGCGCGGGATGCGATCGGCGTGCAGGGCGCTGACGGCGTCGTCGGTGACCAGGAAGCTGCGCCCGGCGACGGGCCATGGGTCGACCGTGAGCGCCCGGCGGCCGAGAACCACCGGGTAGTCGCCCGACGCGCTGGTCGCCCACAGCAGCCGCGCGCCCTCGGGCAGCGCCGCGAGCGTGGGCAGGGCCCGGCGCACGACCCGGCGGTCGCGAGCAGGCAGGACGGCGTCGGCAACTGCGCTGTAGACGGGCTCGCGCTGGGCGTAGAGGCGTTCGAACGCGTCGCGGTCGCGCGCCAGCGGGCGGCCCTTGCCCTCGGCGCGCTCCCACGCCATCTGCACGTCGATGTCCATGAGAACGGCGGTGTGACGGGCCAGCGCGGCACGGGTGCCCTCCGCGAGCACGGCCCCGCCGCCCAGGGACACGACGTCGCCGGGCTGGGCGGCCTCCAGCAGCTCGACGCACACCGCCTCCTCGCGCTCGCGGAAGCGTGCCTCGCCCTCGCGCTCGAACTCCTCCTCGATCGAGCGGCCGAAGCGCTCCTCGAGCAGCCGGTCGGAGTCCTGGGCGCGGGTCCCGAGCGCCGTCGCCGCCTCACGCGCCGCCGACGACTTGCCGGCGCCCATGAAGCCGATGAAGACGAGCGCCCGGCCCGGCGTCAGCGCCGCCATCCGATCCGCTCCTCGTAGGCGCGGACGGATTCGGCGACGTCGTCGATGTGATCTCCACCGAACTTGTCGCGGTAGGCGGAGGCCAGGACGAAGGCGACCATCGCCTCCCCCACGACCCCGGCGGCGGGCACGACGGAGGAGTCGGTGCGCTCGCGCAGCGCCTGGGCGGGCTCGCGGGTGGAGATGTCGACAGAGCGCAGCGGCTTGGTCAGCGTGGGGATCGGCTTCATCGCCGCGCGCAGTGTCAGCGGCTCGCCGGTCGTCATGCCGCCCTCGAGGCCGCCCGCGTGGTTCGTCTCGCGATGGAACCCGCGCTCCGCCGTGAAGAAGATCTCGTCGTGGGCCTCGGAGCCCGGCGCGCCCGCGAGGTCGAAGCCGTCGCCGAAGGACACGCCCTTGCAGGCCTGGATCGAGCAGACGGCGCCCGCCAGGCGGCCGTCGAGCCGCTGGTCCCAGCTCACATGCGACCCGAGGCCCGGGGCGAGCCCGAACACGCGGATCTCGAAGACGCCGCCGATCGACTCGTTGGCCTTCCGCTGCACGTTGATGTGCTCGACCATCTCGGCGCTCGCGGCCGGGTCCAGGCAGCGCACGGGGTCCTCGTCGACGTTGGCGAAGTCCTCCGGGCGCACGGGCGTCGCCGCGGATCGCACCGGCCCGATCTGGACCACGTGGCTGAGCACCTCGACGCCCAGCGCGCGCAGGAAGGCCTTGGCCAGCCCACCCCCCGCCACGCGCGCCGCGGTCTCGCGGGCGCTCGCGCGCTCGAGGATGTTGCGCACGTCGGTCTGGCGGTACTTCCACACGCCGACCAGGTCGGCGTGGCCCGGACGCGGCAGGTGGACCTCGTCGATCTCGGCCTCGACCGGCCACGGGTTCATCCGGTCCTCCCAGTTGGCGTAGTCGCGGTTGACCACCCACAGGGCGACCGGGCCTCCGAGCGTGCGGCCGTGGCGCACGCCGCCGGTGACCTCGGCGCGGTCGGACTCGATCTTCATGCGGCCACCGCGGCCGTGGCCGAGCTGGCGCCGGGCCATGTCGGCGTCGAGGACCTCGCGGTCGATCTCCAGGCCCGCGGGAAGGCCCTCGACGATGCACGTGAGGCCCGGGCCGTGCGACTCACCGGCGGTGACAAGACGAAGCGCCATGCCTCCTAGCCTAAGCGCGAGCCGGTGCCAGCGCGGATGAGGATGCCCGGGCGGGTGTGCGGACGGCCCACCCGCCCGGGTCCTCGACGCCTCCCAGGCCGCATCGAGGGGCGCATCCCCTGCGGGGTGGCCATCGGCGCCGCGCACGGACGCGCCAACCGTCGGTCAGCACCCGTGGACGGGTGTCCTAGCCAGACGTGCGCGGGGGGTGTCTCAGGCGACCAGGTCGGGCGGGCCGTCGCCGCCGCCGTCGCCGCCCTCACCGCGCGAGTGCTCCTGGGCGTTGTGCTCGCGCAGGCGCGTGCCGCCGCCCTCGCACCAGGGGCAGTCGACCTGCTGCTCCTCGCCGCCGAGGCGGGAGATCACCTTGCCGGTTCCGCGGCATGCCGAGCACTCGACCGGCTCGGCGGCCTGGCCGGTCTCGGCGGCGGGCTGTTCGTCGTCGGGCGGTGTCACGGCCGGAGCACCTTATCCGGGCGGCGAAGCGGGACCATGGGACCGGTGACCCACGACGGGCGCTTCGCCCCCTCCCCCTCGGGCCCGCTGCCACCGCGTACCTGCTTTCGTATCGGACATCGCGACCACGCCCGCCTCATCGTTCTCATTGACCGACCTCGCCGCCGCGGCCCGCGCGTCGGGGCGCCTGGGCATCGACACGGAGTTCATGGGCGAGGGGCGCTACCGCTCGCTGCTGTGCCTCGCGCAGGTGGCCGTCGAGTCCGGCGACGAGCTGCTCATCGAGGTCATCGACCCGATCGCCGAGGACATCGACCCAAGCCCGCTCGCCGAGATCCTGGCCGATCCCGCCATCGAGATCATCCTGCACGCCGGCCGCCAGGACGTCGCGCTGCTGCGGCGCTCCTGGGGCACGGACCTGCGCAACATCTTCGACACCCAGGTCGCCGCCGGCTTCGCCGGGCTTCCGGCGCAGGCCGGCTACGAGACGCTGCTGCGCGAGCTGCTCGGCGTCAAGCTGCGCAAGACCGCCAGCTACACGCGGTGGGACCAGCGCCCGCTCAGCGATGAGCAGGCCGAGTACGCGCGCGAGGACGTGCTGCACCTCCATCAGCTCGCCGACGCGCTGAAGGACCGCCTGCGCACCAGCGAGCGGCTCGAGTGGGCCGTGGAGGAATGCCGCGCGCTGGAGGAGATCACCGACGAGCGCGACGTCGACTCGATCTTCGCCCGCCTGCCGCGCGTCAACGGCCTCGACCCGCGAACGCGCGCCATTGCGCGCGAGCTGGTCGAGTGGCGTGAGGGCATCGCGGTCGCCCAGGATCGCCCGGTGCAGTCCGTGCTCGCGGACGCGGCGCTCGTCGAGGTGGCCAAGCGCAAGCCCGGCGACGCGCGCGCGCTGGAGAACATCCGCGGCATCAACCCCGGGAACCTGCGCCGCCGCGGCGCCGACATCGTCGACGCGGTCGCTCGCGGCCGCGAGCGCGAGCCCATCGAGTTCGAGGGCGAACGCCGGCCGCCGCCGCATCCGGGCGACGGCCAGCTGATCCCGCTGCTCGAGGCGCTCGTCCGGGCCCGCGCGACCGAGGCGGACCTGGCCTACGAGCTCATCGCGGCGCGCGCGGACCTGCAGGCGATCCTCACCGGCGCCCGGTCGGGCAACGAGCCCGAGGTGCGCACGCTCGAGGGCTGGCGGCGAGCGCTCGTGGGCGACGAGCTGCTCGCCCTGCTCGCGGGAGAGCGCCAATTGTCGGTCGGAGCGGGGTTTTCGGTACGCATAACCCCTGATTCCGGTTAATGGTTAGCCACTTTTTGCCGATACAGGGGACATGGGGCGCACGCCAGCACGGCGTTGGTCGCTGGATGCCCGGTTGCGGGGTCTGGCGATCACCGAGGAGAGGACGCTTGCCGGCCGGCTGGCCGGCGCGCTCTACCTGACCGCGGCCGTCACGGTCACGACGCTGCTCTTCGTCCCGCACGTCGAGAACCGCCACTGGCCCGTGGTCCTCGCCGTCAGCGTGTTCGGTGCCGTCTGGGGTACCGCCTGCCTCACGGTGGTGCCCTGGTCGCGCATCCCGCCATGGGTGTCGCACATGTCGAGCGCGTCGGGCCTGCCCTGCGTCGCGATCGTCATGGCAGCGACCGGCGGCGCGTCATCCCCCGCCCGCTTCTACTTCCTCTTCACGCTGGTCTACGCGACGTACTTCTACCCGCCCCGCGAAGCGTGGCCGTACATCCTCGGGATCGTCGGCGTCCTCGCGCTGCCGCTGGCCTACGACCACCTGGCGGTCGCGCACGGGATCGTTCCCGAGCTCGTCGTGCTCGTGCCCACCTATACCGTGCTGGGGCTGCTGATCATGGCCGGCAAGTCGGTGCTCGTGAACCTGCGTGAGCAGGCGAAGGATCTGGCGCTGCACGATCCGCTGACCGGGCTCGCGAACCGCCGCGCGCTCATGGACGAGCTGCACCGCCTGGTCACCGGGGGGCGCCGCGAGGCCGATGCCTTCGGCTTCGTGCTCCTCGACATCGACAACTTCAAGCACGCCAACACCGTCTTCGGCCACCAGGGCGGTGACGACGTGCTGCGCGCCACCGGCGCGGCGCTCGACGAGACCGCACGCGGCGAGGACGTCGTGGCGCGCCTGGGCGGCGACGAGTTCGCCGTGATCGTGCGGCACGTGGACGCCAAGGCCATGGCCGACGTCAGCGAGCGCCTGCTGGCCGCCGTCCGGCGGGCCTCCTCACCAAAGACCGAGCTGCGGGTCACCGCCAGCGCCGGCTGGGCGTGCTACCCCGGCCACGCACCCAGCGTCGAGGGCCTCATCGCGGCCGCCGACCGCGCGATGCGCGAGGCCAAGACGCGCGGCAAGAACCAGTCGTTGTCCGCGCTGTCCGCGGGCTAGAACACCGCCGCCGCCGCGCGCATCACGTCCAGCGGCGCCTCGCGCCCGGTCCACCGCTCCAGGCTGAGCGCCCCCTGCCGGACGAGCACCTCGAGGCCGTCCACCGTCGGGATCCCCGCGGCGCGAGCCGCGCGCACCAGCGCCGTGCCGCCCTCGCGGTAGACGAGGTCCACCACGCACCCGTACGCCGAGACGTCCACCGCGGGCATCGCGTCCGCGTCGTCGAGTCCCACCGTGGTGCAGTTGACCAGGAGGTCCGCCGCGACCGGCTCGTCGGCCACCGCCACGCCGAGGTCCGCCGCCAGCGCCTCGGCCCGCTC
>DAINCW010000025.1:0-1799 GCA_036732205.1 Solirubrobacteraceae bacterium
GGATCGCGATCCGGTCGCCCATCTTGATCGCCTCGTCGATGTCGTGGGTGACGAACACGACCGTCTTGCGAATCTCCTGCTGGAGGCGCAGGAACTCGTCCTGGAGGCGCTCGCGGTTGATGGGGTCGATCGCTCCGAATGGCTCGTCCATCAGCATGAGCGGCGGGTCGGCGGCGAGGGCCCGCGCGACGCCGACGCGCTGGCGCTGGCCGCCACTCAGCGCGGCGGGGTAGCGACCGATGGTCTCGTCGAGGTCCAGGCCGATCAGGTCGAGCAGCTCACGCACCCGTGCCCGGATGCGGTCCTTCGGCCACCCGAGCAGCTTCGGCACGGTCGCGATGTTCTCGCCGACCGTCAGGTGGGGGAAGAGCCCGATCTGCTGGATGACGTAGCCCACGCGCTTGCGCAGCTCGTCGGGACGCGTGTCGCGCACGCTGCGGCCGCCCAGCAGGATCTCTCCCTCGGTGATGTCGACCAGGCGGTTGACCATGCGCATCGCGGTGGTCTTGCCGCAGCCGGAGGGCCCCACGAGCACGGCGATCTCGCCGGCGGGCACCTCGAACGACAGCCGGTCGACGGCGGGGCGGTCCGAGCCCGCATAGCGCTTCGTGACGTCGCGGAACGCGAGCGGCGCGGCCTCGTGGCGCGACGTCGACCCCTCGTCTTGGGCGGTGTTCTGCGTGGTCACAGGCGGGACCCGGAGGCGGTCAGAAACCTTACAGTCCGGCGGCCCGGCGGGCTGACGCGTGCGCGCCGTCCTCAAGCGCGTCGTCCAGCGGCGCGAGCTCGTCGAGCCCGAGCGCGGTCGCGATCAGCCAGTCCGCGAACCACGCGTTCTTCGGGAGCAGCGGCCCGTGCAGGTACGTGCCGATCACGTTGCCGCGCCGCACGCCCTCGACGCCGCTGCGCCCGTCGTTGCCGTGGCCCTTGAGCACGCGGCCGAGCGGCCGCTCCTCGGCGCCCAGATGGGTTCGACCGCCGTGATTCTCGAAGCCCGCCAGCACGCGTGGCCCGGGGGCGACGGGGCCGAGGTCGACCTCGATCGCGACGTTGCCGATCAGGCGGGGCCCGTCCTCGCGCACGGTGCGCACGTCGACGAGGCCGATGCCACCGATCTCCTCGTCGCCCGTGGTGTACGAGTGCCCGAGCAGCTGGTAGCCGCCGCAGACCCCCAGGACGATCCTCCCGGCGCCGGCCGCGGCATGCAGCGCGTCGCGCTTGGTCGACACGAGGTCCTCGGCGCAGAGCTGCTGGTCGCGGTCCTGGCCGCCGCCGAGGTAGAACAGGTCGTGCGCCTCGGGGTCGATCGCCTCGCCGATCCCCGCGCGCGTCACCGTGAAGGCGATGCCGCGCCACGCGCACCGGCGCTCGAGCATGAGCAGGTTGCCGCGGTCGGCGTAGATGTTCATGAGGTCCGGGTACAGCGCGCAGACGCGCATCACGGGCGGCACAGGACCACCACCTGCGATCCGAGGTGGTCGTCGGTCGCGTCGATCGTGCGCGTCTCCCGGTGCTCGAACCCGAGCGCCCCGGCCTCCGCGACGAGCGTCGCCGGCTCCACGCGGTCCATGCGCGTCACGTTGCCCTCGGTGGTCAGGTGTCCGCGCGGGTCGGCCGTCTGGCGGATGCGCTCGATGGCGACGGCGTCCGGCTCGACGTGCACTGCGACCGGCTGGCTCGTGTAGACGGTGCCGTCGACCTCGCGCATGTCGGGCAGCGGCGGCTCGGTGCGCTCCGGGTCGCTGGTCACGTCGGTCACGTCGGCGAGCGTGGCCGCGAGCAGCCCGCCCGCGCGCAGG
>DAINCW010000025.1:1809-8717 GCA_036732205.1 Solirubrobacteraceae bacterium
CGACCCAGGAACTGCGTCCTGCCCCGCTCGCCGAGGAGCTGGATCGTCTGCATCGGCACGATGCACAGGCCCCAGCCTGGAGCGTCGGGGAGCCTCTGGCCGAGGTCGAAGGAGCGCGCATCCGCCTGGACCGCGCGGACGGGAAGACCCGCCGCGCGCTCGGTGAGCGCCGCGACCAGCTCGGAGTCCGTGTCGATGGCCAGGACCTCGTGCCCGCGCCGGCCGAGGTCGAGGGCGACGCGCCCGGTGCCCGCGCCGATGTCCAGCACGCCTGAGCCGGCAGACGCGGCGAGCTCGCGCCAGAGCGGCAGGTCAGCCGTGTAGCTGCCGCACTCGACGTCGTGCCAGATGACCGCCGGCGTCATGCCCACGAGCTCGCCGTCACCCCGCGCCGTGTCAACAGATCGCGCAGGGCGAGCATCGCCGTGTACGTGGGCAGCGCGTACAGCGGCCCCTCGCCGTCGGCGCTCGCGGCGTCCAGCGCGCGCTCGAGCTGCGGCACCACGGCCAGGCGCGTGGGCTCGATTCCCGCGTACTTGAGCCGCACCGCGAGCTCCTCCGCGCGCGTGCCCGCGCACGTGACGTGACGCACGCGGCCGGCGAGCAGCTCGAAGTCCGCGTCCCAGACCCACGAGACGTCGCGCCCGTCCGCGATGTTGTCGTTGAGCACGACGAGCAGGTCGTGCTCGCCCGGTTCCAGCGTCAGGGTGCGCAGGACCTCGTTCGCGCCCGCTGGGTTCTTGACGAGCAGGATCGCCATGTCGCGGTCGCCCAGGCGGACGGTCTCGGCGCGCCCGAAGGCGGGCTCCACGCCCTCCAGCCCCGCGACGACATCGTCCAGGCCGACACCGAGGGTGGACGCGAGCGCGGCGGCGGCGAGCGCGTTGTAGACGTTGTAGAGCCCGGGGAGGGGGAGCCTCACGGTCCGGTCGCCCTCCGGGGTGGCGAGCGTGAACGTCGCGGCGCGGATGCCCTCGAGGCGCACGTCTCGGGCGGCGACCGCCGGCCGCGGGCGCGTGGCGTCGCCGTTGGGGCAGTGGTAGTGCCCCAGGTGGCCGAGGAGGATCGCGTCGTAGGTGTAGGGCGCGCCGCAGCGGCGGCAGTGCTTGGAGTCAGCGGCGTGCTGGAGTCCCGGCAGGGCGAGCGAGATGTCGTCGACCCCGAAGAACAGGGCCTCGGCGACGTCGCGGCCCAGGTCGGCGACCAGCGGGTCGTCGGCGTTGAGGACCAGCCGCCCGCCGCGCGCCGTCTGGCCGGCGACGACGTCCGCCCAGCGGTCGGCGATCGCCTCCAGCTCCCCATAGCGGTCGAGCTGGTCGCGGAAGAGGTTGGCGAGCAGCAGCGCGCGGGGCTCGAGCTCGACGACGACCGATCCGAGCCAGAACTCGTCGACCTCGAAGAGCCCGAGGTCGCCGCGCGTGCGGCGGCCGCCCGCCGCGCCGAGCAGGGCGGTGGCCACGCCGCCGGCCATGTTCGCCCCGGCGCGGTTGTGGACGAGCCGGGCGCCGGTACGCTCGAGGATCGAGGCGACCATCGCCGCGGTCGTGGTCTTGCCGTTCGTGGCGGAGATGACGGCGCTGCCGCGCTCGAGGCGCGCGGAGAGCCGCCCGATCGCGTGCGGGTCGAGCCGGAGCAGCAGCTTGCCGGGCAGCGACGTCCCGCCCCGCCCGGTCGCGCGGGACAGCACCCCCACGGAGCGAGCCAGGCCCGTGCGGATCCTCATGCGGGCTGCGGGCAGATCACGCGCAGCGCCTTGTGACGCAGTCCGATCGTCGCCGGGAGCTGGGCGATCGGGTCGCCGTCGGCGTAGATCGCGAACGGCCGGTCGGCGCTCACGCGCACCTCGCGGGCGCGCAGGACGTGGACGCCCGGCTCGTTGACGTGCTCCCCTTTGAACACCTTGGGCAGGTTGCGCAGGAACACCCACTTGGACGTCGTCTCGGAGATCACGATGTCCAGCAGCCCGTCGTCGAGCTCGGCGTCCGGCGCGACGAACATCCCGCCGCCGTAGGCCTTCGAGTTCGCGACCGCCACGGAGAAGCCCGTGTAGCGCTGGGGCTCGCCGTCGTCGAGCTCGAGCGTGAACGTCGCGGGCTTCCACTGCGCGAGCGCGCGCAGCGCGCCGTACGTATAGACGAAGTTCCCGAGGCGCGGCGACGCATCGTTGGCGATGCGGTTCGCATCGGAGTCGAGGCCGAAGCTCGCGATCCCGATGAACGGCCGGCCACCGATGTCGCCGATGTCCAGGTCGCGCTCGACGCCGTCGCGCAGGATCGAGCACGCGGCCTCGAGGTCGTCGAGCGGGATGCCCAGGACGCGCGCGAAGTCGTTGCCGCGGCCACAGGGGAGCACACCCAGCACGGCGCCGTCGTGCCCGGCGAGCTCGCCCGCCACCGCCCCGACGAGGCCGTCGCCCGACAGCGTCACGGCGACGTCGCCCTCCGCCACCGCTCCGCGAGCCAGCTCGCGCGCGTGCTCGAGGTTGCGCGTGCGCTTGGTCGTGAAGTCCAGGCGCAGGCGCCCCAGGAACGCCTCGACGTCGGGCAGCACGTCGGCCGCGCGGCCGCCGCCCGCGACCGGGTTGACGATGAGCCTGATACGCCGCTCCACGGCCCCGACGCTAGCGGGCGGGGGGGTGGGGCACCATCGCCGCACGCGACGGTCCGGGACTATGCTCGCCCCGCGATGCGCCGCACGCTCACCGTCCTCGCCCTGGTCGCGGCCGCAACGTCGGTCGCCGCGTGTGGCAAGAAGGACAGGACCGCCAAGGCGCCGGCGAAGACGACCACCGCCACGGCACCCACGGCGACCACCGCGGCGCCAGCCGGGCCCAACGGGTGCCAAGCCGTCGCGCCCGCGAAGGTGAAGCGCGTTGCCTTGAGCAAGCCGTCAGCATCGTTGGACCCCAAGAAGACATGGACCGTCACGCTGAAGACGAACTGCGGGTCGATCCAGATCCAGCTCGACGTCAAGCGCTCGCCCAAGACCAGCGCGTCGTTCGCCTATCTCGTACGCAAGGGCTTCTACGACGGCCTGAGCTTCCACCGCATCGCCCAGGACCAGGCCGGCAACGACTTCGTCATCCAGGGCGGCGATCCGACCGGCACCGGAGACGGCAATGCCGGCTATAGCGTGGTGGAGCCTCCGCCCTCGGGCGTGGTGTACACGCGCGGCGTGGTGGCGATGGCCAAGACCGAGATCGAGAAGGCGGGCACTTCGGGCAGTCAGTTCTTCATCGTCACGGCGCCGGATTCCCATCTCGACCCGTTGTACGCCCTCGCGGGGAAGGTCGTCGGCGGCGGGGACGCCGTCAAGCTAATCGCGGCCGTTGCCACCGATCCGAACACCGATGGCCGGCCGCTGCGGCCGGTCGTGATCGAGAAGGCGACGCTCAGCTCGCGCTAGCCGGGCGGCCGGCCGCGCTCGGCGACCGCCTTGGCCTGCCGGCGTCTGCCGAACAGGACGAGCACGCCGAGGATCGCGATCACGACGAGGACCCCGAGCCCGATCCCGCCGAGGAGGGAGACGCCGCCGAAGGGCAGCGAGACGAGCTCGACGACGCCGAGGCCGATGGCCAGCAGCGCGATGACGATCGTGAGGATCAGCAGCACGCCGCGGATGCGCAGCAGCATGCTGGCGCCGGGCGCGGGGGCGATGAGTCCCATGAGCCGCAGCAGGAAGAGCTGACGGTTGCTCGGCGGCGCCTGGCCCAGGCGCTCGACGGCCTCCCTCAGGTCGTCGGGCCGGCGCTCGGCGAGGGCGAGCGACGCATCGGCCATGCGGCGCAGCTGCATGCGCTCCTGGGGGCGCGCTGCCGCGATCGCCCGGCGGAAGTAGTCCCGCGACGTCTTGGCGTCGTAGCGCTCGGCCGCGCGCGCGCCGAGGATCGCGAAGGCCGCGGACTTGAACTTCGTCTCGCTCTCGAGCTCTTCGTCGGAGCGCGTCTCGAGCTGCTGCATCGCCGCGAGGGCGCTCTTCTGCTCGATGCGGATCTGACGCTGCTTGGCCATGAGGGAGCGCAGTGTACGCTCGGCGTCGTGGAGGGCCTGATCAAGTTCCACAACCGCGGGATGGCCGTGTTCGACCTCGTCCTGGGGACCGGCGCGCTCCTGGCACCCGACCAGACGCTCAAGCTCCTGGGCCACGACACGCCGTCGCCCGACGCCCGCAAGCTCTTCCAGCGGTGCGGCCCGATCTGGCTCACGTTCGCCGCCGCGCACGCCACCGCGGCGGTCCGCGACGAGCCCCGGGACTGGTGGGCGCTGGCGTGGCTGCGCGCGACTGAGCTGTTCACCGACGTCGTGTGGGCCACCTCGCCGGCGATCCCCCGGCGCGAGTCCAAGGCGGCGCTGGTGGGCGCGGGGGTGGCGAACGCGGCGATGACCGCCGGGTTCGCCTGGCTGTCAGAGCGCGACTGAAAGCCGCTCACTCCGCGAAACGCCCTATCGCTGCGCCGGTTCTTGGCCGATACTGCGTCCGGGCCTTGATGCGTTTCCCACGATCCGTCCTTCTCGTCTGCCTCATCGGAGCGCTCTGCGTGCCCGCGAGCGCCGGCGCGGCGACCGCTCCACATCCGCTGAAGCCGCCGTCGTTCTCGGTCCGCCTGGTCACGCGCGATCCGGTCGCGGTGCTCCAGAAGGGGTCCCTGGTCGCACGGCTGACGGCGAGCAACACGGCCAGCGTCCGACTTCAGGCGTTTGCGAAGGACGGAGCCCGCACGATCACGCTCGCCCCGGCGCACACCTTCCGCTTCCGCGCGCGCAAGCGCTCGTCGCGCATGTTCGCGCTGCCGCTGAAGACCGCGGGCCGGCGCGCACTGAACACCTGCTTCTCGATGCGCATCACCTTCGTCGCGAAGGCGCGGGGGTTCGGGAGCCCGGGCCTGAAGACCCGCCGCCACACGCCCACGCGCACGCGGCGAAGCAGCTTCGTGTGTCGCAACGGCAAGATCGTGGCCCTGACGGGCTCCTCGACGGGCGGCACGACCCAGCCGAGCGGAGGGTCCACCGGACAGGGCGGATCGGGCGGATCGGGCACGGGCGGCTCGGCCGGGGCCCCCAGCTATCGTGCCGGCATCGCCGTCGAGCCCCTTGCGGACGGGATCCTCAAATCTGACGGCACCTACAAGGGCGAGAAGGTGTACCTCGGCGGCTTCGGCTTCGGCAACGGGACGGTCCCCGTCGAGGACGGCCGCTTCGCGACCGGGATCCTCGACATCCCGGGATACGACCATGCCAACGGGCCGCAGGTTCGCGGCTTCGCCGTCAGCGACGGCAAGCACCCGTTCGTGATCGGCGACATCGAGGTGCAGGGCTGGTTCACCGCGTTCAAGTCGGAGGTGGGTCCCTACGGCCTGATCGACCTGCGCGAGAGGGTGGCCAAGGACCTCGGCATCTCCGCGCAGCAGGTGTTCATCCAGTCCGACCACACACACGGAGGGGCGGACGCGCTCGGCGTGTGGGGGTTCGTGCCGTTCCCCTACATCGCGCGGATGTCCGACAACATCGTGACCGCGCTCGAGCGCGCGTACAGCGACCAGCGGCCCGGGCGGCTGTACTACGGATCGGTCGACGCGCGCGATCTGATCAACAACCAGTTCGACTACGACGCCGCGAACCAGACCATGGACTCGGGCCTGCGCGTGCTGCAGGCGCGCGACCCCGAGGGCAACGCGTTCGCCACGCTGCTCGACTTCTCGAGTCACGCCGACGTGGTCGGTAGCGGCAACCGGCTGATCACCGGCGACTGGGTCCAGGCCGTCAACCCGCTGCTGGAGAAGCGCTTCGGCGGCAAGGCGATGACCGTGGTCGGCACGCTCGGGCGCACGCAGCCCGCGCGCCCGGGCTGCACCAGCGGCAACGGGTCCGGCGCCGCCTGCGAGCTGCTGAGCTACGCGAAGCAGGTCGACGCCAGGGCGCAGCAGGCGGTCGACGCGGCCAAGCCGATCGACGGGACGCCTGTGGTCGACGCCCACTCCTACCTGATCACCGACCCGAGCTCGAACGCGCTCATCCTCGGCGCCGGAGTCGCCGGCGGCCCGGCGGGCCTCCCGTTTGAGCGCTCGCTGATGCCCCCGTGGCTGACCGGCAACGTCCTCGGCACCGTGGTCGGCACCGCGCGCATCGGCGACGTGTTGATGTCCAGCGTTCCGGGCGAGATCTATCCGCAGATCGCCCTGAAGGTCCGCGACACCGTGAAGGGGATCCGGGCGGGCGGGTTCATGACCGCCGGGCTCTCGAACGACCAGCTGGGCTACATCCTCGCGCCGTTCCCCGAGGCCTATACGGAGCCCATCAAGGCGACCGCGTTCGGACGCGACCCGGCGAACGGCGACCAGGTCGGCTGCCTGCCGACCGGGCAGACCGACTTCTCGGGCAAGCTCTCGGAGTTCCCGAACTGCCAGCAGGTGCTCGACCCGATCGGGAACGACAACTACTTCTTCAACGTCTCGCACACGCTCGGCGAGCGGGTCACCTGCGCGCTGCTGCGCGGCGCCGGCGAGGTGCTCGGCAAGGGCTTGACCTTCCGCGACGCCTACGACCGCTGCAGCCTCTTCCCGAACGACACCGCGCTCGCGCCGGGAAGTGACATCAACCCCACGCCGGCCACGCCCTGACAGCACCGGCTGATCTACCCTGAGCGGCGTGGTTCGTCGCCTCGCCCTGGTTCTGGCCTTGGTCGCGCTGGTGCTGCCCGCCGCTGCGGGTGCCCAGCTGGCACCCGACCCGCTGGGCCAGCAGCAGCAGCAGACGCCCACGACCAACGCGGCACCGCCCCCGAGCAGCAACCAGACGAGCAACGACTCCGGCGGCCTGACGGGCAGCATCGTGATCCCGCTGATCATCATCGGCGCCGTGATCCTGCTCGGGACCGGCTACATGATCGTGCGCGACGCGCACCGGCGGGGG
>DAINCW010000025.1:8727-12420 GCA_036732205.1 Solirubrobacteraceae bacterium
GCGGGCGCCCGTGGCCGACTTCGAGCCCGAGGACGCGACGCCGAGCAAGGCTCGAGCGGCGCGCCACCAGCGCCAGCGGACGCGGGCGAAGGCGGCCCGCCGCCAGCGCAGGCGCAACCGCGCGCGCTGACCTCGTGCCCCGGCGCGTCGTCTCGGCCTCCATCTTCTTCCCGCGTGGCGGCTCGGCTCACGTCCTGCGGGCGCTCGCGGTCAACCTGCCCAGCCACGGCTGGGACGTCACGCTCCTGACGGGCTCGCGACACGACGAGGGCGGCCACGGCGACGCGCGGCGCTTCTTCGCCGCCCTCGACGCGCGCGAGGTCGATTACACGGCGGCGCTGTCCGCGGACGATCCGATGGATCCGCCCGACGGCGCCGCGCCGATGCATCCGTCCTACGAGGATCGCCCCGACGCGCCGGATCGCGTCTTCGCCAAGGTGGACGATGAGGCGTACGAGCGCATCGTCGACACGTGGTGCAAGGCGCTGGTCGAGGCGGGCGCCCCCACGAGCGAAGCTCTTCATCTATCCCACCTGACGCCCATCAACGAGGCCGCCGCGCGCGTCGCGCCCGACGTGCCCGTCGTGGGCCATGTGCACGGCACCGAGCTGCTCATGCTCGAGCGCATCGCCGAGGGGCCGCCACCCGGCTGGGAGCACGCCGAGGCCTGGGCGGAGCGCCTGCGGCGCTGGTCGGCCGCCTGCGAGCGCGTGGTGCTGCTGTCCGAGACGCAGCGCTCGCGCGCCGCGGACGTGCTCGATGTCGATCCCGATCGCTGCGTGGTCATGGCCAACGGCTACGACCCCTCGAACTTCGCCCCGGCGCAACGGCCGGTCGATCGCGTCGCGATGTGGCGCCGGCACCTCGTGGCCGACCCGCAGGGCTGGCGGCCGGGGGAGCGGGCGGGCAGCGTCGCCTACCGTGAGGACGACCTCGACGTCTTCGCCGACGGGGTGACGCTGCTCTTCGTCGGGCGCTTCACGGAGGTCAAGCGCGTGGGCCTGCTCATCGAGGCGCACGCCGCGGCCCGCGAGCGCTTCGAGCGGCCGGCCCCGCTGGTCATCGTGGGGGGCCATCCCGGGGAGTGGGAGGACGAGCATCCGTTCCAGACGATCGAGCGCATCGGCGCACGCGACGTCTTCCTCGCGGGCTGGCACGACCACGACGCGCTGCCCGAGCTGCTCCATGCCTCCGACGCCCTGGTGCTTCCGTCCGTGCGTGAGCAGTTCGGCCAAGTGATCGTCGAGGCGATGGCCTGCCAGGTCCCGCCGGTGGCCGTCGACCGCTTCGGCCCGGCGACGATCATCGAGGACGGCAAGACCGGGTGGCTCGTCGAGCCGGACGACCGCGACGGGCTGGCCGATGCGCTCGTCCAGGTCGTCAACGAGCCCGAGGAGCGGCGACGACGCGCGGCGGCGGCGCTGGTGGATGCCCGCGAGCGCTTCTCATGGCCTGCCCTGGCGGGCACCATGGCCGAGACGCTCAACGCCGCATCGGCGGGGTCCTTGACCCGGAAACCTGATTCATGCACACTGTCTGCAACATGATTCGTCGCGCCACCCTCCTCGCGACGCTGGCCCTCGCGATGGCGCCTGCCTTGGCGCTCGCCGAGCAGCCCGGCGTTCAGCACCTGCACTTCAAGTTCGGCCCGATCAACATCGTCCCCGGTCAGAACACGATCGACCTGACGACGCAGAACGTGCCGCGCCCGCCGGGCCCGGGGTGGATCACGAGCTTCTCGCCGAACCTCAAGTACCCGAACGGCACGGTGCCGCGCGTGGACGTCGTCCACCTGCACCACGGCGTCTGGCTCGTGGACGGCTACCCGACCTACGCGGCCGGCGAGGAGAAGACGATCGTGAAGGTGCCCGACGGCTTCGGCTACCGCTACGACCCGAGCCAGAAGTGGTGGCTCAACTACATGATCCACAACCTCACGCCGACCCCGACGCAGGTCTATCTGACCTACGACATGGACTTCATCCCCGACGGCGCGCCCGGCGCGGACCAGATCGTCCCTGTCAGGACGAAGTGGCTGGACGTCGCGGGCATCGCGGCCTATCCGGTGTTCAACGTCCTCAAGGGCCAGGGTCGCAAGAAGGGCGAGTACACGTTCCCGACGGACTCGCCGAGCTCACCTGCGATCGGGGCGGCCCAGAAGTGGACCGTCGACCACGACACCACCCTCGTCGGGACCACGGGGCACCTGCATCCGGGCGGCCTGCACACCGACATGTACGTCACGCGCGACGGTCAGACGGTGCACATCTTCCGCTCGGACGCCCACTACTTCGAGCCCGCGGGCGCGGTGTCGTGGGACGTCGCGATGGTCAGCACGCCGCCGAACTGGCGCGTCCTGGTCAAGAAGGGCGACGTCGTCTCGATCACCGGCACGTACGAGGACGTCAAGGCGTCGTGGTACGAGTCGATGGCGATCATGCCCGCGCTCATAGCCGACGGCGACCACGGCGGTGTCGACCCGTTCACGACGAACGTCGACGTCCCGGGCGTGCTCAACCACGGCCACCTGCCCGAGAACAACAACCACGGCGGTGCCGTATCCGGCCTGCCGGACGCGCGCGGGATGATCTCCGGCTACACGAGCGGGGGCCCCGTGAACATCAAGGGCTTCCTCTACGGCCGCGGCGACCTCTCGCTGACCGGGAAGGCCGGGCGCCCGCCGACGGTCAAGGTCGGCCAATCGCTCACGTTCCGCAACCTCGACCCGACGAGCACGGTCTTCCACACGATCACCGGGTGCAAGGCCCCCTGCAACCGCACGACAGGCATCGCGTACCCGCTCGCCAACGGGCCGAAGACCTTCGACTCCGGCGAGCTCGGGTTCGGGCCCAAGGGGTTCACGCCGGCGTCGAACCGCGACACGTGGACGACGCCGAAGAACCTGCCCGTCGGCACGTACACGTACTTCTGCCGGATCCATCCGTTCATGCGCGGTGCGTTCCGGGTCGTGCGATAGCCGCGCCAAGCCTCGACGAGCTGCGTCTGACCGACGAGCCCGGGCGCTGGGAAGCGCTCGGGCTCGTCGTCGACGCCGTGGGCGGCTGCGACATCGGGACGCTGCGCCTGAAGCTGGGGGTGCGGCCGCGCGACGACGCGCGCGGCATCGTCGGCTGGAGCCTGCGCGGCGTCACCGCCCCGCACATCGACGGGCTGCCCACCGAGGCCTCGGCGGCGCCCGAGCGCCCGCCCGCCCCGGTCCATCCCAACGGCGCGACCGGCATCGACCACGTCGTCGTCTCGACCGGCGACTTCGACCGCACGTCCACCGCGCTTCTCCAGGCCGGTCTGGAGCTGCGGCGCACGCGGGACGCCGGCGCGGCGCAGCAGGGCTTCTTTCGGGCCGGAGAGGCCCACATCGAGCTCGTCGGCCCGCACGCGCGGGCACACGCCGGCGAAGCCGGTGGGTCGTGCGACCGCCCGGCGGCGTTCTGGGGGCTCGTCGTCGTCGTGGAGGACATCGACGCGCTGGCCGCCCGGCTGGGGACGCTGCTGGGCGCGGTCAAGGACGCCGTTCAGCCCGGGCGGCGGATCGCCACGCTGCGCCAGGAGGCCGGCGTCGGCGCCGCTGTGGCGTTCATGACGCCGCGCCCGCCAGAATCCACGGCCTGAGCACCGAGTCAGACCTCTACGACGAGCTGCGCAGCCGCGGGATCGGCTGGCGTGTGCTCGAGG
>DAINCW010000025.1:12430-17687 GCA_036732205.1 Solirubrobacteraceae bacterium
CCGCGGGAGCGCTTCGCGCCGGCGAGCGAGCGCGACCGCGCGTACGCCAACGAGCCGCTGCCGATCGGGGAGGGCCAGACGATCTCCCAGCCCTACGTCGTGGCGCGGATGTGCGAGATGCTCGAGCTGCGCGGGGACGAGCGGGTCCTCGACATCGGGACGGGCTCGGGCTGGCACGCGGCGGTCCTCTCGCGCCTGGCCGCCCACGTGTGGAGCGTGGAGCGCCACCCGGCGCTGTCGAGCGAGGCGGCGCGGTGCCTCGCCGTGGCCGGAGTGGCCAACGCCACGCTCGTGGTCGGGGACGGATCGCTCGGCTGCCCCGAGGCCGCTCCGTTCGATGCGATCAACGTCGCGGCGGCCGCGACCGGCGCCGTGCCGGTCGCGCTCGAGCAACAGCTGGGCGACGGTGGCCGGCTCGTCGCGCCGGTCGACGAGCGCCTGGTGCTCGTGCGCCGACAGGGCAGGCGCCTGCACCGCACCGCGCACGAGGGCGTGCGCTTCGTCCCGCTCGTGTCAGGCTGACCGGGTGGTCTGCCCTCCGATCGACCACTGGCGCCCGCACGTGGCGCAGGCGCGCGCGTACGCCGAGCACCGCCGTGGGACCGTCACGTTCGCGGTGCGCACCCGGCGCCGGGCGTGGAGCTTTCGCGGGACGCAGACGCTGCCGTCGGCGAGCGTGCTCAAGGCGATGCTCCTCGTCGCCTATCTTGACGACCCGCGCGTGCGGTCGCGTCACCTGCGGCACTCCGACCACGTGCTGATCGATCCGATGATCCGCCGGTCGGACAACGCCGCGGCGACCCGCGTGCTCGGGTTCGTCGGGCCGCGCGGCGTGTACGGCGTGGCGTCCCGTGCGGGCATGCGCCGCTTCACGCTCGTCACGGGCGTCTGGGGCCTGAGCCGCATCGACGCGACCGACCAGGCGCGGTTCTTCCTGCACGTCGAGCGCCACGTCGTGCCGCGCCACCGCGCCGAGGCCCTGCACCTGCTCGCGTCCGTGATCGCGCCGCAGCGCTGGGGGATCGGGCGCCTGACGCTGCCCGGCTGGCGTGTGTACTTCAAGGGCGGCTGGGGATCGGGCACCGGCGCGGTCGACCATCAGGTGGCCCTGCTGCGCGGCGGCTGTGGCCGGCGGGTCTCAGTCGCCGTGCTGAGCGTCGCGCAGGGCACCCATCCGTACGGCAAGGCGACGCTCGAGGGGATGTTCCGCCGCCTGCTGCGTGGCCTGCCGCACGGCTCGGGCTAGTCGCTACCGCGCGTCGAGCTCGAACAGCCAGAAGTCGCGCTTCATCACCGGCACGGCGACGTTGTGCACCGGGGTGTCCCCGATCATCCCTCGCAACGCGCCGTGGTGCGCGTGGCCGTGGACGACGAGGTCGGGCTTGTGCTCTGCGATCGGCCCGGCGAGGCGATCGGTTCCGAGCACGGGCCAGAGCCCCGCCGGCTCGCCGTCGAGGGTCGCGGCGGTCGGGGCGTAGTGCAGGACGACGACGCGGACCGGGCAGTCGGCGATGGCACGCAGTCCCGCGTCGAGCGCCTGCACGTCCGCGGTCGTCTCGGCGTACAGCTCGCGCATGAGCGGCTCACCGAAGTCGGCCAGTCGCCCGCCGGCAAAGCCGCCGCCGAAGCCCTTGACACCGGCGATCCCGAGACGGGTACCCGCGAGGACGCACGTCGCCGACGTCTCGCCGAGCTCCCGGTCCAGGACGACGATCCCCGCTTCGGCGAGGATCGTCGCGATGTCGGCGGCGCGGTCGCGGTGCCAGTCGTGATTGCCGAGCACGGCGAACACCGGGATCCCCAGGCCACTGCACGCATCGGCGAGGACCGTGGCCTGCTCGGGGTCACCCGTGGCCGTGACGTCGCCCGCGAGGAGCAGGACGTCCGCGGTCCCCCTCAGGGAGGCGAAGGACGCCGCGACCTGATCGTGCTGCGCCGCGCGGCAGTGGAGGTCCGCTGCCGCCGCGACGCGCACCGAGGGCCGCTACGTCGCGGACGCGTGGCGCGCGGCGACCTTCGCCCAGTCGACGACGTTCCACCACGCCTTGAGGTAGTCGGGGCGGCGGTTCTGGTAGGTGAGGTAGTAGGCGTGCTCCCAGACGTCATTGCCCAGCAGCGGCGTCTGGCCGTTGAGCAGCGGGCTGTCCTGGTTGGCGGTCTTGGAGAGCTTCAGCTGCCCGCCGTCGAGGACCAGCCACGTCCAGCCCGACCCGAACTGGCCGACGCCATTGGCCTCGAACTGCTCCTTGAAGGCGTCGAAGGAGCCGAACGCCTCGGCGATAGCGTCGCCGAGCGCGCCCGAGGGCTCGCCGCCGCCGTCCGGGCTCATCGACTCCCAGAACAGCGTGTGGTTGGCGTGGCCGCCGCCGTTGTTGCGCACGGGGGCCTGCTTGTCGTCCGGCAGCTGAGAGAGCGACGCCAGCACCTCCTCGACGGGCTTGCCGTCGAGCTCGGTGCCGGCGAGCGCGGCGTTGGCCTTGTCCACGTAGGCCTGGTGGTGCTTGTCGTGGTGCAGCCGCATCGTCTGCTCGTCGATGTGCGGCGCGAGCGCGGCGTAGTCGTAGGGAAGGGGCGGGACCTCGAACGCCATTCGTCCTCCTCGGAAGCTCAGTCGGAACGTCTGTGCTGGACCTTCCCCCCGGACGCTAGACGAAACGCGTCGCTGACCTCGACCTCCAACAGCGCCGGTCCCTCGTGCTCGACCTGGAGGGTCGTGTGATCGAGGTCGAAGCGGTCGTGGAGGAGCGCCTCGAGGCCGCGGCGCGTCTCGTGGCAGTCCGTCTCGGCGCCGACCAGGACGTGCGCCGACAGCGCGACGAAGCCCGACGTCACCTCCCAGACGTGCAGGTCGTGGACCTCGACCACACCGGGCGCCGCGGCGAGCGCCCGTCCGACCGCGTCGGGGTCGACGCCCTCCGGCGCCGCCTCGAACAGCACGCGCCCCGACGCCACCAGCAGGCCGGTGCCCGAGCGCACCATCAGCCCGGCGACGAGCAGCGACGCGATCGGATCCGCGCGGTCGAACCCGGTCGCCAGGATGACGGCCGCCGCCACGGCCGTGCCCAGGAAGGCGTAGAGGTCGGTGATCACGTGCCGAAGCGAGCCCTCGACGTTGAGGGATCGGCGCTCGGTGCTCGCGAGCACGCGCACCGCGACGAGGTTGACGGCGGCGCCCGCCACGGCGACGCCGAGCACGAGGCCGGCCTCCACCTCGGGCGGCGAGAACAGGCGCCGCACGGCCTCGGCGACGACGAGCAGGCCGAGCAGCAGCAGCGTCAGCCCGTTGGCCTGCGCGCTGAGGATCTCGGCGCGGCCCAGCCCGAAGGTCATCGCCCCATGCGCCGGCCGGCGGGCCAGGCGCGCCGCCACGAGGGACAGGCCGATGGCCACCGCGTCGGTGAGCATGTGTGCGGCGTCGGAGAGCAGCGCCAGGGACGAGGCGATCGCTCCCGCGACGACCTCCGCGACCATCAGGGCGACGATCAGCCCGAGAGCCACCGCCAGGCGCCGCGCATCCGCGTCGGGGTCTACGCCGTGGGAATGGTCGTGGCCCATCAGCCCTCCGGATTGCGGGTGGCGAGGATCTCGTGCCATGCGGCTCCGTCCCAGGCGGGCTCCACGGTGCCATCATCGCCAACGGCGCGACACGCCGTGGTCAGCGACGTTGCAGCATCCTGTCGTGGCCGAGCAATGCTCTCTCATGCACTGATCGATCCCGGCGTGGCCCTGCTGCGTCTCGAGCGCCCCGACAAGCGCAACGCCCTGTCGATCGAGCTGCGCGCCGCGATCGCGGAGGCGCTGGGCTCGATCGCGCGCGACGAGGCGGTGCGCGCGACGGTCGTCGTGGGGGAGGGGAGCGCCTTCTGCGCGGGGATGGACACCGGGCAGTTCGGCGGCGACGACTCCAACCGGCGCGCGCTGTACGAGTCCAGCGTGGCCTTCGGCCGGGCCCTGGCAGACCACCCGAAGCCACTGGTCACCGCGGTCAACGGGCCGGCGCTCGGCGGCGGGTTCGTGCTGGCGCTGCTGTGCGACCTGCGCATCGCGGGCCGCAGCGCGACGTTCGGCTTCCCGGAGCTGCGCCGAGGCATCCCGGCCAGCCTGGGGGCGGCACGCGCGGCGCTGGCGCCCGCCGTGGCGGCCGACCTGAGCCTGACGGGGCGGTTGGTCGGCGCCGACGAGGCGCTGGCCCTGGGCGTCGTGTCCGCGGTGGTCGATGACGACGTCCTCCTCGACGCCGCACGCGGGCGGGCCGCGCAGATCGCGGCGCTGCCGCCGAGCGGCCCGCAGACCGTGAAGGAGTGGGCCCGCGAGGGCGGCGACTGGCGTGAGCTGCTCGCTCGCGAGGAGCGGGCGTTCCGGGAGGCCCTGGGCCTGCCGGAGTAGGCGTCAGGCCGCCTGGCGCCGCCGATCGGCCTCTTTGATGCGTTCGCCGCGCTCGGTCAGCGTGAACAGCCGGGGTCCCAACGGCTTGCCGTCGCCGTTGGTGGCGAAGCCCGCGGGCTTGATGAGCCCGCTCGCCTCGGAGCTGGCCAGCCAGGCGGCGATGTCGGAGACGCGGGCGCCTGAGCCCATGGCCCGCGCGACGAGCTCGTCGAAGGTCAGTGGCTCCCGCGTGCCGATGAACGCGCTGAACAAGAGCCCGCCGTACGGCGACCGTCGGTCATCATCTGATCCTAAACTCCCCCCTGCGTGGACCATGGGGGGAGTTTACCCTGTGTCAACTCGAAATATCCAGGGCGACGGGACGAAATTCGGTCAGACTTCCCGGCGGCGCGTCAGAACCACCGGTCGAACCACACGCGGCGGTGCAGGTCGTCACGAACCTGCGCGACGTAGGAGTCGCTCGAGCCGAGGTGCCAGCGGCCGGACGCCCACACGCCGATCGAGCCCCACAGGTCGCCGGCGCGGTAGGTCTGGCCGTGCTCGACCTGGTTGAGGAAGCCCTCCTCGCCGTCGTAGTAGGCGCGCAGGATCGCGCCGTAGTAGTCGGCATTGAACGCGGTGGAGTCGGCCGTGAGCGGATAGCAGCAGTGGTACGGGCGCCGGATCTGCATGAGGCCGAACGAGTCGCCGCCGTCACCGACGGTCGACATGTGCCACCACGACTCGACCGCGGCGACGGCGCGGAGGAGGTTCGGGGAGAAGCCCCACTTGTAGGCCGCCCACTGGGTGATCTCGTCGGTCGTGCCGTGGAAGTGCCCGGTGACCCAGCCCTTGTTGGGCATGTCGCTGCGGTTGCGGAAGTCGTTGAGCT
>DAINCW010000025.1:17697-19694 GCA_036732205.1 Solirubrobacteraceae bacterium
GAGAGGGGAGGGGACCCCACGCCACGCAGGACGAGGCCGTTCGCGCCCGCCGTGGCGGGCAGCGCCAGGCACAGGGCCAGCAGGCAGAGCAGGACCAGATGACGCACCTTGTGAACATCGGCCGGCGAGTGCGGGTCCTTGACCTTCGCGCAGCGGGGTCGCGATGCGCGACGATCGGCGCTTGAATGGGGGCGTGACCGCCTTCGTGAGCGCGGGCGCCGGCTTCCTGCTGGCGGTCCTGTGGTTCGACCTCATGCACGACGTGCAGGTCCTCCAGGGGAACGCGCGTTATGGAGACCTGCCGGAAGCGGTGCTGGCGTCGATCGCCGGCTACTACCGCCGCGTCACGACCGACGCGCGGCCGATGAACCGCCTGGTCGCCACGGCGATGCTGGGCACGCTCGCCGCGATCGCGGTCCAGGTCGCGCGCGGCGACGACCCGCAATGGACCGGCTGGGCGGCGCTGGGCCTGACGATCTGCGCGATCGCGCTCGCTGGCGCGCGAACGGTGCCCAACGCGGTGCGTCTGGGCACCAGACGCGACGACGTGGCGGCTCAGACGGGCCTGGCGCGCGCGATCTGCCGCGATCACCTGGTGTGTCTGGGCCTGATCGCCGCGACGCTGGCGATCGAGCTCGGGTTCGCGACCTGAGCCGGCGGGCGCGCCCGGGTAGCTCGGGCGGCCTCTCGCGTATTCAGGTTTACGGAATCACCATTATCGAGCATTGATGGTCCGAGAGGAGCACACGGGCCCCGGCGGGTCGGGCGGCGTGTCCGGCGGGGACGGCAGCAGGCTCGCGACGCCGGTGGCCTCCAGCGCGCAGCGCGCAGCGGGCGAGCCCTGCGTCACGTACAGCGACCAGCCGTCGCGATCCGCGCTGCGGCTCGCGCCGAGAATGAGGTTCACGCCGATGCCGTCCATGAAGTCCAGGCCGTCGAGGTCCAGCGTCACGCGGTTGCCGCGGCGGTAGAGGCTGAGCAGCGCGCCGCGCACCTGGCCGACGGTGGCGATGTCGAGCTCGCCGCGCAACAGCACGCGATGGGTGCGCCCCGCAGAGCGCACCTCGACGGTCAATTCACCGGGCTGCAGCACGGCAACCCCCTTTTCCCTTGCGTCCCTGCGCAATGGCACTACCCCCTGTACCACCAGGATAGCGGCTCAGGCCGGCTGTGCCGAGGCTCTACCGGCCTGGCGCACGGCGCCGTGACCGCGCCCCTCCGCCACCCGGGCGCGCTGCGGCCCCACGACGTGCCGCGGGTCTCGGGCCGACTGGAATCCCGCGCGGAAGATGCTCCAGCGCTCGAGCAGCGCCCCGCCCAACACCATGCTGCCGCCCGCGAGCGCCCCGGAGCGGGTTTGCCCGCGCAGCGCGATCACGCCGGCACCGGTGGCGGTGAGCGCCTGGCCGGCCCGGCTCAGGGCCCCGGCGGCTCCGCGGCGATAGGGCTCGCCCACCTCGCCCAGCGACCGCTCCATGGCCTGCGCGGAGACGAGCTCCAGGGCAGCCCCGGCCAGGGCGAGGCGGCGCGCCGGCGCGGCCGGCCGGGAGGCGGTGGCGACCAGCGCGGCGGCGCCCGCGCTCGCCGCCGAGCCACCCGCGAAGACGTACGGCAGCGTGCCGCGCGCCTCGTGCCACACGGGCACGGCCGTGTCCGCGACGAGCGCGGCCGTGTAGGTCGAGAGCCCAAGCCCGAGCAGCGCCGCGCCGGGTCGCGCGGCTGCCGCGAGGCGCGGGAGGCGGCCGGTCCAGGCATTGACGGCGGCGACGGCCGTCAGCGGGCCCGCCGTCGCGAGCACCCACGAGCCGACGCTCATCGGCGACGTGACCTTGAACACGCGCAGCATGTTCAAGAAGCGCTTCGGCTGCCCGAGGTCGGAGATCAGCAGCGCCGGGCTGACGACCACGCCGCCGAGGGCGATCGCCCAGGCGCGGCGCGCGACCTCGTCATCGCCGCGCAGGCCGGACACGTACGCGAAGCCCGCCGAGGCGCCCGCG
>DAINCW010000026.1:0-2111 GCA_036732205.1 Solirubrobacteraceae bacterium
TGGTGGGCTGGGCGGCGATCGGCGCGTCAGCCGGGGCGTGGGCGCGTTGTGGAAGGTGAGCGCGGGGAAGTCCCGCGCGCCGTGGGTGTCGCGCACGAGCTCGAGCGCCCAGCTCTCCCAGAACGTCCCCACGTTCGGGCCGCCGTTGCAGTGGCCGTCGCTGAGTCCCGGGTTGCCGGTCCAGAAGAACGCGTCGGCCAGGCGGTTGCCCGTCGTCGTCGTCGGCAGCGGGCCCAGCGAGCGCCCGCCCGGGTTGCACCAGACGTGGAAGCGGTTGCGGACCAGCGGGCCGCGGCCGTTGAACGCCGTGTTGACGACGAAGTGCTTGCCGCCGACCAGTCGCGAGACCCGCGCGCCGTAGGCGACCTCGCTCGCCGTCCAGTCGTAGTGCGTCGCGTTCAGGGCGAAGCCGCGGGCGTAGCGCACCCCTGCGGCGCGCAGCAGCGCCGCCGCATCGCGAACCGATCGCCAGTCGCCCGCGCCCGCGTCCTCGTAGACCGCGGTGCCGGGCAGCGCGGACAGCGTTCGCACGGCGTAGGTCATCAGGGCGAAGCGCACGCGTCGCGCCGCGGCCGACAGGCAGCGCGACGCCGCCAGCGCGTCGGGCTCGAGGAACACCACAGCGCGGCGCGAGCCGATCAGCTGCGCGTAGCCGTCGATCCACCTGCGGTACGCCGCCTCGTCGGACGCTCCCGGCGCGTTCTCGCCCGCGCAGACCTGCTGGGGCAAGCCGTGCAGCGTGATGAAGACGATCTTGCCCGGGTCGGCGTCGGCGCGGCGGAAGAACCCGCGCACGTAGCCTGACGACGCCGGGTCGTCGGAGGCGACGAACCACAGGCTCTGCGGGGTGGCGGCGATGCGCTCGAGCGCGGCGGCCGTGGATCCCTGCGCGGCGTCGGCGGCCTGTGCCGCGGCCAGCGTCGGGCGATCGAGGAACCACCCGGCGCCGGAGAACGGGTTGCCCGACACCGCGGCACCGGCACCGGCAGCGGCGCCGGGCGCGAGGACGCCGAGGAGCGTCGCAACCAGGACCGCCGCCACGAGGCTGGACCGGCGCCGCCTCACGGCCGGCGCTTGACGTACACCGTCGCGCTCGCCCCGCTGAACGCTGCGTGTGGATCGCGCACGAACCTCTTGACGCGATGGAAGCGGTGATCCTTCCGCAGCGCGCGCGACCACTGCTTCTTGCGCAGCCGCACCAGCCGCGCCCACTCGCTGCCCAGCCCCTGCGGCGTCGTCGTCGCGTTGACGAGCATCACGCGCCCGCCGACCGGCACGCGCGCGAGGAGCGGACGCAGGTCCCGGCGCACCCCGGCGTGGCGCAGCCGTGACCGCGCGTTGCGCCAGTCCATGATCTCCGGGTCGCTGACGGTGCCCCACGGGACGGCGTAGCGCAGTCCGTGGCGCAGGTAGCGGACGAGCGCCGGCGTCTGCTCGGGCTGGGTGGAGATCACGAGGTCGCCGCTGCGCAGCACGGGATTGACGACCTGCGCCATCTTCACGACGTTGGTCTTGTTGTCGAGGACCTTGGCGTGCGGCTGGCCGATGCCCATCAGGACGGCGACGACCGCGGCCGCGATCCCCGCCGGCCCGAAGGCGGCGAGCCCGGCTGAGGCGAGGGCGATGAGCGGCCCCGCGAACGTCGCGAGGTACCGCGGAGCCCAGGCCAGTCCGATGCGGCAGTAGACGATCGCGAGGGCGAGCCCCACGAAGGTCACGATCAGGCCCATCGACCGTGCCCCAGCGAACCGCGGCGAGCGCGCCGCCCACAGCCCCGCGCCGCCGACCACGAGCAGCAGTGCGCCCTGCGCCGCGCCGCCGACGGAGGCCGACGTGCTGGTCAGCATGGAGTGGACCGTCGGGTGCACGCTCCACGGCGCGCCGGTGTGCCGCAGCTGGTCGAGCAGGCTGGGCGCCCACGGCAGGTAGAGCAGGCCGGCGATCCCGAAGGCGACGGCGGCGTCGATCGCCACGGGCCGGCGGTCCTCGGCACGGCGCAGGCACAGCAGCGCCGCGGCCGCGCAGCCCGCGACGAGGAAGAACCCCCAGTTGTGGGTCAGCAGCGTCAGGCCCATCGCGACGCCGAGCGCGGGTGACCATCGCCGCCGGCG
>DAINCW010000026.1:2121-2950 GCA_036732205.1 Solirubrobacteraceae bacterium
GAACACGACGATGAACGCGGAGAACACCAGCAGCGACAGCAGGGCGAGCATCGTGTACATGCGCGCCTGGTCGGCGTACTCGGTGAGGAAGGGGTCGACGGCGAGCACCGCCGCGGCGATCCACGCCGCGCGGCGCCCGCCGACCAGCAGGCCCGCGAGCCAGCCGGCGGGCACGCAGGCGACGGCGAACGCCACCGAGAACAGGTGCACCTTCGCCTCCTTGAACCCGGCAGCCGAGCCCCACAGGTGCAACAGCACGTAGTAGAGCGGCGGGGAGCCGTCGCGGCGCAGCAGGTGGGGGATGTCGCCGAGCGGGTGGCGGGCGATGTCGAGGGCCTGGACCTCGTCGAGCCACAGCGGCGCACCGAGGGCCCGCAGCCGGATCGCGGCCGCGACCGCGGTGAGCACGAGCAGGCCGACGACCATCGGCCAGCCGGCGACCCGGCCGCGCACGGCCGGCACCGGTGCCGCGATGGCGCTCATCGTGCTCAGGACCGGCGCCGGCGGCGCGCGAGCATCAGCACGCCCGCGATCAGGCCGACGAGGACCACCGCGCCGACCGCGATCCACCGCTTGCGGATGCCGCCGGACTTCTTCTTGTGCACCGCAATCGTCTTGACGTGGAAGAGCACGTGGCTCGAGCGCAGCTTGGTGATGAGCGCCGCGCGGTCGGCCGCCGGGTAGCGCACGGTGTACTCGCGCTTGAGGCCCAGCGAGACGTGGATGGTGCGCGCGCGCGTGTAGATGGTCGCGCCCCGCACCTGCCCGCGGGCGAGCTGCTTGCGAAACGCCGGGTAGCCCTCCGGACGCAGCTTGGGCGCGGCGTGCG
>DAINCW010000026.1:2960-15675 GCA_036732205.1 Solirubrobacteraceae bacterium
CGGCGGGCGCCGCGACGAGAGCGGCGAGGCCCAGCGCGAGCAGCATCGATCGGCGCAGACGTCGTGTCACAGCCCAGGCAGCTTGCGGTGCGGCGTTAAGCAGGTGCTAACAACGGCCTGACCGTGACCTGACTGCGTCGTGAAGCCGCCATACTCGCCGCGTGAGGCGGGTCGCTCTTCTGATGGCGCTGGTGGTCGCCGCTGCAACCCCGGCCGTCGCGCGCGCCGCCTTCCCGCAGGACCCGCCCAACGATCCGCTCTACGACGCGAGCCCGTTGCCCGGGTCGATCGCCGAGCAGTGGGATCTGTCTACGGACCGCGGCATCTCCGTCGACCGAGCATGGCCGCTGTCCACCGGCGTCGGGACGATCATCGCCGACATCGACCTGGGGCCCCAGCTCGACCACGAGGACCTCGCCGGGCGCTTCCTGCCGGGCTACGACTTCTTCGCCCGCGACTCCGACCCCACGTCGGACACCCAGACCGCCCACGCGACGAACGTCGCCGGTGTGCTCGGGGCGAAGACCGACAACGGGATCGGCGTCGCCGGGATCGCGCCCGGGGCGATGCTGCTGCCGGTCCGCACCGCCGACAACATCCTCGACGGCTCGGTGCGCCTCGCCCAGGGCATCGCGTTCGCCGCCGACCATCACGCCGACGTCGCCTCGATGTCCCTGGGTACCGAGACGGTCTCGAGCACGCTCTACAAGGCCGGCGAGTACGCGCAGCGCCACAACCTCCTCCTCGTCGCGGCCATGGGCAACGAGTTCCACTTCCACCACGAATTCCCGGCGACGCTCGACCAGACGATCGGCGTCGGCGGGGTCACGCCGAACACGGTCTCTGTGGCGGCGAACGCCGAGCAGCTCGGGCTCGTCGCCACCGACTTCACCCACCGCGCGCCCTACTCCGACTACGGGCCGAAGATCGACCTCGTCGCGCCCACCTCGGTGCCCACGACCGACTGGGGCAACAAGTACACGACGAAGTGGAGCGGGACGAGCGCGTCGACGCCGCACGTCGCCGCCACCGCGGCGCTGGTCATCGCGCGCGGGCGCGCGCAGGGGATCTCCCTGTCCTCGCGCCAGGTCCGCCAGATCCTCATCCAGACCGCCGACGACCTCGGCACGCCCGGCTGGGACCAGTACTTCGGCTACGGGCGGGTGAACGCGTTCGCGGCGGTCTCGCGCGTCGCGGCGGGGAAGATCCCGCCGGAGACCGACATCACGTCTCCGCGCTGGTACACGCCGGAGAACTCGCGCTTCGGGATCGACGGCCTCGCGCGCGGGAACTGGACGCTCGAGCTCGGCCAGGGCGTCGAGCCGGCGCAGTGGCGAACGATCGCCACGGGCGCCGACACCGGCGCGCAGCCGATCCGCCTCGCGGAGATCACGCCGTCGGACCTCGCGCCCGGCGGCTGGACGCTGCGGCTGCGCGCGACGGACTCGAACTCCAACCAGGGCGAGGACCGCGACTTCTTCTTCTCGCTGCCGCGCGACGAGTCGCTGCACCGCCAGACCGACCTGCGCACCTCCGGTGAGTCCTCGCCGGTGCTGGCCAACCTGCGCGGCGACCGGGCCAAGGAGATCGTGCTCGCCACATCCGACGGGCTGCTGCACGTCTTCAGCGGACGGACCGGTCGCGATGTCTCTGGCTTCCCGCGGCGCATGCGCCTCGCGCCCGATCCGCAGAACGCGACGCGCGACCTGGGAGCGCTGCGCCAGGGCTTCGTCTCCACGCCGGCGGTCGGCGACATCAACGGCGACCACCACCGCGACATCGTCGTCGCGGGGCTCGACGGCCGCGTCTATGCGTTCAACTCGCACGGGCGCACGCTGAAGGGCTGGCCGACGCACATCGACCTGCAATCCGTCCCGTCCAACGGGCGCCAGGACGTGGCGATCTACGCGTCGCCGGCTTTGGCGGACCTCAATGGCGACGGCCGGCTCGACGTCATCGTCGGCGCCGCCGACCAGAAGATCTACGCGTGGAACGGGCGCGGCAATGCGCTTCCGGGCTGGCCGGTCCTCGCCCGCGACGGGGCCAACGGCGTCATCACGCGGGTCTTCTCGTCCCCGGCCGTCGGCGACCTCAACGGCGACGGCAAGCCCGACGTCGTCGAGTCGTCAAACGAGGTCTATGGCTCCTCGCCCTCCAACACCGGCCGCGTCTACGCGTGGGACGCGACGGGCCACCTGCTCAAGGGCTGGCCCGTCGCGCCGACCGGCCTGGCCGCCGACTCGCTGCCGGTCGTCGGCCAGGGCGTGCCGACGTCGCCGGTACTGGGCGACGTGGACGGCGACGGGCGCGACGAGGTCGCCGTCGCCACGTTCACCGGCCAGCCGGAGCTGTACAAGGGCGACGGCACGCGCCTCACGCAGCCCGACGGCGGGTACTTCGAGACGAACGGCAAGGGCGCGCAGTCCAAGTTCGCCGGAGCGTCGATCCTCGCGCTGGGCGCCAACGGCGCGATGGGCCCGACGACGCCCAAGGGCCCGCTGCGCTTCTACTCCGGCCAGGTGGACTCCAAGCTGATCGCCGCGCAGCTCAACCCGTCGGTGGAGACGCCGTTCGAGCACGTGATGGGCGGCTGGGACGCGACCAGCGGCAAGCAGCTGCCCGGCTTCCCCGCGCCCGTGGAGGGCTGGACCATCGCGGGGGCGCCGGCGATCGCCGACGTCGACGGCGACGGCCACGCCGAGGTCATCGCGCCCTCGTCGGGCTACCTGCTGCACGCGTTCAAGGAGGACGGCACCGAGCCGCCCGGCTGGCCCAAGCAGACGGGCGGCTGGCTGCTCGCCGCGCCGGCGATCGGCGACGTGGATGGCGACGGGCTGCTGGAGGTCGTAGCGGTCACCCGCGAGGGCCACCTGTTCGTCTGGGACACGCCCGCGAAGGCGAGCAGCGCGGCGGTCCCGTGGTCGTCGCTGCGCGGCAACCTGCGCAACACCGGCCACGCCCGCTAGCTCGAGCCGACCGGCGACGCGCCGGCCTTCTCGGCGAACACGCGCAGGGCGAACTCGCCCGCCGGCGTCGCGCGCCACGCCACCACCCGCTCGGCCATCGCCGGTGGCAGCACCTCGGGCTGGGGCAGCCGGGCGCCGTAGCCCTCGGGCGGCAGCAGCACGGCCGCGCTCAGCGCGACGAACGTCAGGTCCGCGGCGGTGAAGTCGTCGCCGGTCAGGTAGCGCCGACCGTTGGACAACCGCTCGCCGACGCGCTCGAACGTCGCGTCCACGCGCTTCTCCGCCTCCGCCGCGGTCTCCGGTGTGACCGTGAGGACTCGGTTGATGATCATCCGGAACACCGGGAAGCCCCAGCGCATCGCGCGGTCCTCCCAGCGCGGAACGCCCTGGTTGTTGTACTGGCCGAGCAGCTCCGGGTGGTCCTCGATGTGGAAGTACATCCACAGCCGCCCCTGCGGACCGAGGTCGTCGTCGAAGTCCCGCACCAACGAGTCGACCTCGGCGCGGCGCGCGGGATCGACGGGGAACAGCGGCGTCGGGGCGCTGCCCCGCTCGTCGCAGAACTCGAGGATGTCCGTGGACTCCGTGAGCACCCGGTCCGGAGTCACGAGCACCGGCACGGTCAGCTTGCGCCCCGCACGCCACGCGTACCAGCGATGGATCGCCTGGACGTGGCGCTCCTCGCGATAGGGCAACCCGGCGCGGTCCAGCGCCCACCGCGCCTTCTCGCAGTAGTGGCTGATCGGGATCGTGAGCAGGCGCAGCACGGGCCGATAAGTGTGCCGGGCGTGGCCGTTTTGTCACAGTCGTACGTAAAGTCGTACGTTTGTTCGTCTACAATGGACGCCGATGGCCAAGACGCGAACGATGAAGGTGAGGCCCGCCCGCAGCCTCCCGACGACCCAGGCTCGGACCAAGCTGCCGAGCATCGTGAAGGAGCTCGCCGAGACGCCAAGACCGGCGCGCCGCCTGACGGACAACGCGATCGAGGTGGGGCCGCACAACCGGGGCGGGGTATGGATCGTTCCGGCGGTCGACGCGGAGGCCTCTATGGAACGCGAGGACGCGCTGCGCGATCGCATCGAGGAGCTGGACGACGAGCTCGAGAACGTCGCGATCGGCCTCTTCCTCATGGACCGGATGGCCTCGTCGTCGGGCAAGACGATGTCCGCCGACGAGTTCATCGCGCGGGCCGAGAAGCTCGCAGCCGACAGCGACCGCTAGCCCGTGGCATACGAGGTCCGGGTCCTCGAGGACGTCTTCGACGAGGATCTCGCGAACCTGATCGACGTCGACCCGCTACTGGTCGATGTCATCAACGGAATCCTCCGCGAGCTCGAGTCCGACCCGTGGCTCGGGACAGAGATGCGCAAACGGAACCGACTCGAGATCCTCGCCGACTGCCGGAAGATCCCGTTCGACGTGTCGGGTAGGCGCGGGAAGCCGCGCTTCAGGCTCGTCTATCGCAACGATCCCGACGATGGCTCGATCGCCGTGGTGACGGTGCTCGCGGCCGGGGCGCGCTCGGATCTCGACGCCTACCGCAAGGCCGCGACCCGACTGGGGAGCGAGCGCCGGCGAGAGCGCGGCCGCCCTCGTCGCGGCGTCAATTGACCGACGGGTCGGTCGGCATGCGCGCCACCAGCGCGTAGTGCCCGCCGAGGCGCTCGAGCGTCGCCACCCAGAGATCGCCGGGCTCCTCGGTGAACGGGTCGTCGCCGTCAAGCGGCGCGACGATCCAGTCCTCGCGCTCCATCTCCTCGTCGAGCTGGCCCGGGCCCCAGCCCGCGTAGCCCAGGAACGCGCGGGCGCGGCGCACGGCGCCGATCAGGTCGTCGAGCTCCATCTCGGCTGTGACGATCCCCAGGTCGCCGTCCACGATCAGCGCGTCGCCATGGACGTCGAACTCCGCGAGCATCACCACGCTGCCCGGCTGGACCGGCCCGCCGAGGTGCAGCAGGTTCTCGTCTCCGAGCAGTGGTCCGAGGTCCGGGACCGCGTCCGCGATCGTCAGGGGCGCCGCCCGGTTGAGCACGAGCCCCATCGCCCCCTCCTCGGAGTGCTCGCAGACCAGCACGACGGTGCGGTGGAAGTTGGGGTCGCGCAGTGGCGGGCCGGCGATCAGCAGCTTTCCGCGCAGCGAGTTCACACCCCCATTCTGCGGGTAGGCCGCCAGAGATGCCGCACACGCGCGTTAACACCCACGAGTTGCGACGTATCGCCCTGACCGCCCTGCTGCTCGCCGCCCTCGCGGCGCCCGCCGCGCACGCCCAGAGCGGCGGCGTGCCCAACGCCCCGTGGCCGCAGCTGCTTCCGCCCGGCGACGCGCCGGCCACGGTCCAGCCCGAGCCGACGAAGAACTGCCGCGTCGCGTCGGTCAAGAGGTGCATCGACCTCACGATCAGGCGTCTGACACTGGTCCGCGACCGCTTCGGCTGCGACCACCGCGCGGTCTTTGCCGACACCTACCTGCTGCTGACGAAGGAGATCCGCAAGACCCTCCGCCAAGAGCCGCACTTCTTCGACGACAACAACTTCCTAATCCACGAGGACTCCGTCTTCTCAGACTTCTACTACCGCATGCTGCGCGAGGACCGCCTCGGCCAGCCGGTGCCGGGCGCGTGGCGCGTCGCGCTGGACGCCGCGAAGTCCGGCGACGCGAACGCTGCGCAGGACATGCTGCTGGGTATCAACGCGCACGTGCAGCGCGACATGCCCTACGTCGTCGCGGCGGTCGGCACGCAGTATCCGGACGGCCGCACCCGCAAGCACGACCACGACGTGGTCAACGAGGTCCTCAACCGCGCCTACGAGGCGATCGTCGCCGACGTCGCTCGCCGCTACGACCCGATCGTCGCCACGACGAACTCCAACCAGACGCCGGCCGACAACCTCGGCGGCCTGGAGCTCGTGAAGGTCTGGCGCGAGAACGTCTGGCGCAACGCCGAGGCGCTGCTCAACTCCAAGACGCCCGACGAGCGCGCCCAGGTCGAGCAGCGCATCGAGGCCAACGCCGAGGGCACCGCGCGCTCGATCGTCGCGGTCACCCAGCCGGGCTACCGGGCGGTGCGCGACGCCTACTGCGCCGCGGGCCCGGCCGGCGGCAACGCCGCGGGCTGAGGGCCCGCCAGCCGGCGCACCATCGCCCACGCGATCACGACGACGCCGAGCCCGGCGAGCAGGTAGGCCGCACGGGGCGACCACAGCGAGGTCAGCGTGCCGCCGACCAGATAGCCCACGCCCGGCGCCGCGGCCGCCAGTGACTCGAGCAGGCCGATGACCCGCGCCTGCATCGACTCGTCGATGGCCTCCTGCACGGCCGTGACCACGGAGATCCACTGCACGCCGTTGCCGACGCCGCCGACCACGGCCGCGGCGCAGGCCAGCCCGATCCCCGGCGCGGCGGCCATCCCGAGATAGCCGAGCCCGATCAGGAACGTCGACACCCCGACCAGCTCGGCGATCGGCCGGTCCTTGAAGCGCGCGAAGCCGTACGAGCCGATGAGGATCCCCACGCCCCAGGCCGCCAGCAGCGCCCCGAAGCCCTCGTTGCCGGCGTGCAGGGTGTGCTTGGCGTAGACGACCTCGATCGGGATGACGAGAAAGAAGAAGACGAGCGCCAGGGCCTGGAGGGCGACCAGGGTCTGCACCGGCTGGCGGCGCACCTGGTCGAACCCCTCGCGCACCCGCTTGTGCCAGGGCGACGCGTGCTCCACGCGCGCGGGCGGGAGCCGCGTCGAGGTCGCCAGCAGCAGGGCGATCAGCGCGAAGGAGCCGGCGTCGACCCACAGCGCCGCCGCGGCCCCAGCCATCGACACGAGCACCCCGGCCGCCGCCGGGCCGACCGCCGAGGTGACGGCGAACGCGACGTTCAGCACCGCGTTGCCCTCGCGCAGCCGCCCGCGCGGCACCATCACGGCGGCCACGGCCGCGCGGCTCAGCGAGCGCGCGGTGAGCGCGATGAAGCCGTCGACGAAGGCAAGCGCGAGCACGGCCGCCAGCGAGAATCCCGTGACGACGATCAGCGCCAGGCCGGCGAACGCGGCGGTCTCCGCCACGTAGAGCGCGGGCAGCACGCGCCGCGTGGCGATGCGGTCGATGCGCGCCGTCAGGAAGGGGGAGAGGAGCGCCGGGACGAACTTCGAGGCAAGGAACAGGCCCGCCACGGCGAAGGGGTCGCCCGTATGGTCGAGGACCAGGATCGCCAGCGCGACGAGCCCGAACAGGTCGCCGAGCTCGTTGATCGCGTACGACAACGCGAGCCGGCCGAAGCCGGGGACCCGCAGCGTCGCTGGACCGCTCCCCTTCAAGCGGGTCACCATAACCCGCGAAATCGCCTGGATGCGCCCGGGCCCACGCTCAACTTCCGCGCACGTTGGGCGATTACGTCGAATGATGCGCCGCAGAGCACTGATCTGTGTCCAGTTGTGGCTGCTTGCAGGGTCGCTCGTCGCGACCGTGCTGGTCTCGCGCGCGGGCGATTGGCACCCGCTCGGGCTGGTCTTCCTGCTCGCCGCTTCGACACTGGTCAGCGACGCCCTGATCATCGAGACGAAGAAGGGCCCGCGCCTGTCGGGCTCCTTCCTGGCGCTCGTCCTGGTCATGGCCTTCCTCGGCCCCGGCCCCGCCGTCGCGATCGCGCTGCTGGCGATCGCCGTCGACGCGCTGCGCTGCCGCCCGCCCCTCTCGGGCGTGCTCAACAACTTCGCCACGTACGCCGCGTTCCCGCTCGCCGGCGGGCTGCTCGCGCGCTGGGCCATCGCTCACGGCGCCGACCCCCACCAGATCGGCTACGGCTTCGTGGTCTTCGGGCTCTACGTCGTCACGCTGACGATGAACTTCTGCCTGACGGCCGTCGGCATGTGGCTGATGAACGGCACCACGCCGGTGCGGCAGTTCCGCGAGGTGCTCGTGCCGATCCTGCCGTCCGAGGCGGTCGGGGGCACGCTCGTCCTCGCCTTCGCGATCATGTACTCGACGGCGGGCTTCGCCGCCCTCGCGGTCCTCGTCCTCGCGCTGATCGCCTTCCAGGTCCTCACGCGCGCGCTGCTGATCTCGCAGGCGCGCGCCGAGCAACTGGCGGTCCGCTCGACCGAGCTGGCGTCACTCCAGGTCGGGGTCCTTGCCGCGCTGGTCCGCACGCTCGCGCTGCGCGACAAGATGACCGCGCGCCACTCCGCCGCCGTCGCGCGCTACGCCAGGGCGATCGCCGAGGCGACCGGCTGCACGAAGGAGGAGCAGGAGCTCGTCCACACCGTCGGGCTGCTGCACGACATCGGCAAGTTCATCTTCCCCGACTCCATCCTGTTCGCCGACCGCAAGCTCAACGACGAGGACTGGGAGATCGTCAAGAAGCACCCCGCCCAGGGCGCTCGCGTCGTGGGGCGCGTCGACGGCTACGGGGCCGTCGCCGACATCATCCACGCCCACCACGAGCGCATCGACGGGCGGGGCTACCCCGACGGCCTGATGGGCCCCGAGATCCCCAAGCTGTCGAAGATGATCTCGATCGCCGACACCTTCGACGTGATGACGGCTCGCGACTCCTACCGCGACCCCGTCGCGCGCGAGGAGGCGATCGCCGAGCTGCGCCGGGTGTCCGGCGCCCAGCTCGAGGCCGAGTACGTCGAGGCGTTCATCCGCATTCTCGACGAGCGCGACGTTGCGTTCACGCACACCACCGACGCGGACTTCGAGGCCGAGTTGGACTTCGAGGCCCGCGTGCGCAACGTCATCGAGCGCGAGCCCGCCGCCGAGCTGGTCGCCTAGCTGTAGTTCCTCTCGGGCACGCGCTAGCACCCCTCGGGCACGCGCTAGCACCCCTCAGGCACGCGCTAGCACCCCTCAGGCACGCGCTAGCACCCCTCAGGCACGCCGGGCCCGGTCCGCGAAGCGGGGCCGATGCTCTGCAATTTTGGGTGCAAATAGAGGACCGCGAGCCGTCGGCGCTCCATAACACGCCGGTTTCGGGTCCAACAGACGTCCAATCCCCTGCAAACGGGCACTTTTTGCGTTTGCTTTCCTGCTCAAACCTACGCAAAGTGGCCGCAGCAACGAGAAAGAAGGTGCGACGCGGACGCTTCAACGCCCACGCCGCACCGGGATTCGGATACTGCGAGCTGCCACAAGGCCATGTGGCAGGAGAGGAGACCCACCGTGGGCTTCCGCTGCTAGTTCTTCAAGGCCTGATGTGAAGGCCCTTCCGAGAGCGTCCCAAGGGACGCTCTCCGTCGTTAATCGGCCGCACGCGCGCTCGGTTGAGCGATCTTTGGACGCAAGTTCTGTTTTGGCGGTGCGTCGAGTGACTCGTAGGTCCAGCAATTGGCGGTTGGCGGCGCGGCGCTCCCGGGGGGTGAGCGTTCGCGCCGCCGGCTCGCCCGCGCGTGTCGCGGTCAGCCCAGCAGGGCGGCGCCGACGGCCAGCGCGAAGCCGCACAGCGCTGCCGCGGCGACGATCTTGCGGTCGCGGCCGCTGCGGTGCGCCTCGGGCAGCAGGGAGCCGGCGCCGAGGTACAGGAACATCCCGGCGAAGAACGCAAGCAGCCCGCCGAGGACCCAGTAGGGGACGCCGGTGAACAGGCCGATCGCGGCGCCGAGGACCGGCACCGTCGCGTCGGCGGCCAGCCACCAGCGCGCCTTTCGCTCCGTGTGGCCGTGGCGCAGGATCACGCTGACGGTGTTCAGCCCGTCGGCGAACGCGTGCAGCAGGACCGCGGCCGAGACGATCAGGCCGACGTCCGTGCCGACGCGGAACGCGGCGCCGATCGCAAGGCCGTCGAGGAACGCGTGGACCGTGATCCCGCCGGCGCCGATGTGGCCGGCCTGCGGGTTGCACGCCTTGTCCTCGGTGTGGACGTGGCCGAAGACAGAGCGCTCGAGCGCCGCGAAGGCAACGACGCCCAGCACGACGAAGAGCGCGACCGCCCAGTCGGAGATCTGGTTGCGCGCCTCGGGAATCGTCTCGAACAGCGCGACGCCGATCAGCGCGCCGCCCGCGAAGCCCAGGACGCGGTGCAGCTGGTCGCGCCGGCGCAGCGCCGACAGTCCGCCGGCGACGCGCGGCACCACCGCCGTGAGGGCAAGGGCGATCGCCAGCATCAGTCCGCGCCCGCGCAGGCGCCGCAGCGGCCCGACAGCAGCAGACGGTGGTCGGTGATGCGAAAGCCGGTCGCGCGCTCGATGGCCGGGACGGCGTCCTCGAGCACGCAGCCCGGCACGCCGCTGACCTCGCCGCAGTCCGAGCACACGACGTGCTCGTGGTGGGCGCGGTGCGCCTCGTAGCGCGTCTTGCCGTCGCCGAGCAGGACCTTCTCGACGGTTCCCTCGGCGGCGAGGCGCGTCAGCCCGCGAAAGACCGACGACGGGTCGGCCGCGACGCCGCGCTCGTGCAGGGCGGCCGCGACGTCCTCGATCGTCCAGTCGTGGCGGTCGCTGTCGGCGATGAGCTGTGCGATCGCGTCGCGGACGTGGCTCGGGCGTGCCATGCCGCGAGCGTAGCAGGGTTCTGCAAGCGGCTTGCGAAACGTGGGGCAACGAGGCGTCGCGACGGGAAACGGCGGGCGTGATCGTAGGATCGCTGCGGTGAGAACGCTGCTGGTCATCGGCATCGGCGCCGGGGATCCCGAGTACATGACGGTGCAGGCGATCAAGGCGCTCAACCAGGCGGACGTGATCTTCGTCGTCGAGAAGCCAGGCGAGCGGGACGACCTGGTGCGGTTGCGCCGGGAGATCTGCGATCGCTACATCGAGGGCGACTCCTACCGCGTGGTGGACCTCCCCGATCCCGAGCGGGACCGCTCGGCACCGGGCTATCGGGCGGCGGTGGAGGAGTGGCGGCAGCGGCGCGCTGACGTGTGGGAGCGGGCGATCGAAGCCAACGTGAGCGACGAAGAGAGCGGCGCGTTCCTGGTGTGGGGCGATCCGTCGCTCTACGACAGCACGCTGGCGATCCTGGACGACATCCTGGCGCGCGGGACCGTCGCGTTCGAGCACCAGGTGATCCCCGGCATCAGCAGCGTGCACGCGCTCACCGCGCGGCATCGGATCGCGCTCAACCGCGTCGGCGGTGCGGTCGAGATCACGCCGGCCCGCCTGCTGTCCGAGGGCCTTCCGGCCGGTGTCGACGACGTCGTCGTGATGCTCGACGCCGGCGCGTCGTTCACGAACATCGCGCCCGACGGCATCGACATCTACTGGGGTGCATATCTCGGCACCGAGGACGAGATCCTGATCTCCGGGCCGCTTGCGGAGAGGGCGCCGGACATCGAGCGTGCGCGCCGTGAGGCGCGGGAGCGCCACGGCTGGATCATGGACACGTACCTGCTCCGGAGGCGGCGCTAGCCGGACGCGAAGCCGAGCAGCGTCAGGCAGACCGCGACCTCGGCGAGAGCGACCGTCGCTCCGAGCGTGTCCCCGGTCCGGCCGCCGATCGTTGTCCTCGCCCATCCGGTGACGAGCAGCGCCACCGACGCAGCCGCCAGCAGCGCGGCGAGTCCGTGGCCGGGGCCGGCAGCCAGCAGCGCGGTCACCGCGGCGGTCGCCGTTGCGGCGGTGAGCGCGAGGCGTCCCACGACGAGGCCCGCGCCGAGGCCGTCGCGCCGGGCGGGCGGGGCGACGACGGCGTGCAGCAGTGCCGCCCAGCGTCCGGCGGCGCCCGCCGCCACCAGGGCGAGCAGCGCGTCGCGAGGGTCGAGTCGCGCCAGCGCCGTGACGAGCAGGAGCATCCACACGAGCAGCGCCAGCGCGCCGAACACCCCGATGGACGAGTCGCGCATCGCCGCGAGCCGCCCGTCACGGTCGCCGCGGACACCCAGGCCGTCGGCGCAGTCGGCCAGCCCGTCCTGGTGGAGCGCACCGGTCACCACGACCAGGGCGGCGGCCGAGAGGACGGCCGCGGCGCCGGGGCCGACCAAGGGATCGGCGCCGACCCGGACGCCGCCGGCGATGGCGCCCACCAGCGCGCCCACCGCCGGGAACCACCCGGCGGCCGGACCGAGCCCGGTCGCCTGCGCGCCGAAGCGCACGGGCAGCACGGTCAGGAACGAAACGGCCAGCGCGGCGCCGGCGACCGCGGCGCGCAGGGGACCTGGCGCCCGTACGGGCTCGGCGGACACGCGGGCTAGTCCCGCCGGTCCACGCCGGCTTCCTCGAAGGTCGCCATGTCGCGGTGCAGCGCGCCCGCCGCGGCGACGATCGGCAGGGCCAGCAGCGCGCCGGATGCCTCGCCGAGTCGGAGGCGCAGGTCGAGCAGCGGTTCGAGGCCGAGCTCGGCGAGCACGACGTCGTGGCCGGGCTCGGCGGAGCGGTGCCCGGCGATGAGCACCTCGGCAGCCGTCGGCTCGAGGCCCACGGCGGCCAGGGCGGCGACGCCGGTCGCATAGCCGTCGAGCACCACTGGCAGGCGCCGGCGGGCAGCCTCGACCACAGCCCCGGTGAGAGCCGCGAGCTCGAGCCCCCCGACGGCCTCGAGCGCGGCGCGGGCGTCCAACGGGACGCCGTGGAGCTCGATCGCAGCTGAGACGACGGCCCGCTTGCGCTCCAGCCCCGCCGCATCCAGCCCGGTCCCGCGCCCGACGGTCAGCGCCGGCTCGGCGCCGGTGAGCGCGCAGACGAGAGCGGCCGTCGTCGCCGTGTTGCCGATCCCGATCTCCCCGAGCACGAGGCAGTCGACGCCGCGGTCGGCCAGCTCGCCGGCGAGCGCGGCGCCGGCGTCGATCGCTGCGTCGAGCTCCTCGCCCAATAGGGCTGGAG
>DAINCW010000026.1:15685-18441 GCA_036732205.1 Solirubrobacteraceae bacterium
GCGGCCAGCGCAGCGTCGACCTGCCCGGCGGTCAGCGCCGGGCCGGCGAGCATGTCGGCGCTGCCCCGCGCGACCTTCGCGTCGAGCACTCCCGGCGGGGTGGGGCCCGCGAGTCCGACGTCGGCGACCAGCAGGTCGTGGCCGCCGTGGCGAGCGAGGACGCCGATCGCACTGTCGCCGCGCGCGGCGGCGGCGGCGACCTGGGCCGAGACCTCGGCGTCGAAGAGGCTGGTGCCGTGGATGAGGTGCCCGTGGTCGGCCGCGCACACGAGGACGCCGGCGCGGGGGCGGACCGGGGGCGGCGTACCGGCGATCTGCGCCCAGCGCTCGATCAGCGCCTCGAGGGCGCCGAGACTCCCGGCCGGCTTGACGAGCTGGTCGAGCCGGTCGCGGGCCGCGATCGCCGCGGCGCGGTCCGGCTCCCCCGGGGCCGGGCGGCCGTCTCCCGGACCCCCGGTCCAGCCCTCGTTCATGACGACGGCGTCGAGGGGCAGGCGGGAGGACCAGCCCGCCGCCTCCAGGCCCGGACGCTCCGGGCGCTCGTCGGGCCAGCCCAGGCACAGGTAGGCGATCGGCTCGACGCGCTTCGGGATGCCGAGGAGCCGACGCAGGTCGTCAGGGCGGTAGAAGCTGACCCAGCCGACGCCGACGCCCTCGGCCCGTGCGGCGAGCCACAGGTTCTGGATGGCGCATGCGGTGCTGTAGACGTCGGTCTCGGGGATCGTGCCGCGCCCGAGCACCTCGGCGTCCGGGTCGCCATGGTCGCAACACACGACGATCCCGAGGGGTGCCTCGACGACTCCCTCGATCTTCTGGTCGAGGAACTGGCGAGCGCGCTCGTCGAACCGTTCGGCCTGGCGCACGCGCTCGCGCTGGGCGAGGCGGCGGACCTCGATGCGGGTCCGAAGCTCGCGGACCACGATCAGGCGCCAGGGCTGCATCAGCCCGACCGACGGCGCCCGGTGGGCGGCCTCGAGGACGCGACGCACGACCTCCTCGGGGATTTCGTCGGGGCGGAAGCGCCGGATGTCGCGGCGCTCGGCGATGACGCGGTGCACGGCCGAGCGAACGTCCTCGGAGTAGCGCCAGCCGGCGGGGTCGGCGGCGCGCTGTGCAGCGCGCGATGCGTCGAAGCCCGGCGGCGTCGCAGGACGGACGAGACGATCCCGGGCGGACACGGCGAGAACAGTAGACGGGCATGCCACGCGGGTTGGCGCACCACTAGGATGGCGCCGTCAGCGTGGCGGTGCGAGGAACCCGGTGCAAGTCCGGGACGGTCGCGCCACTGTGACCGGGACGACGGGTGTCCCGGGAGTCAGGAACTCGCCGCCGCGAGCCCTTCCGAATTCGGGACGCTGGATCCCGTGGAGGTACGAAGATCCACCCGCTCGTCCTCGCAGTTCAGATCCCCCGGCGAGATCGAACCGGCGCGTGAGGCGACTGCTCCTCGTGCGCCACGCGCCGACGACCGCGACGCGCGCGTTCGCGTTTCCGGCCGACGAGCCGCTCGACGATCGCGGGCGCGCCGACGCCGAGGCGCTCGCCGCTGCGATCCCGGCGCGCTTCGACGTCCTCTGCAGCCCGGCCCGGCGCTGCCGCGAGACCGCCGACGCCGCCCAGCTCCGCCGCGCCCAGCTCGAGCCCGAGCTCGCCGAGTGCGACTTCGGGGCGTGGACAGGCAGGACGCTCGAGCAGGTCTCGGCCGCTGACGCCGACGCCGTGGGCGAATGGATGGCCGATCCCGCCGCATGTCCGCACGGCGGCGAGAGCCTCGCCGCGTTCTCCGCCCGAGTCGGTGCATGGCTCGACGGCCAGGCAGCGCTGGACGGCGGCGTGGTCGCCATCACGCACGGCGGCGTCGTCAAGGCCGCGGTCGCTCACGCGTTGCACGCGCCGATCGAATCGTTCTGGCGTATCGACGCCCTACCGCTGGCGGTCACAGAGCTGCACGCCCAAGAAGGCCGCTGGACCGTTACCCGGGTGAACTGCGCGGTGACCGCATGAACGGTGCGGCCCTGGTCTGCGGCTACGCCGCGGACGTCGCACTCGGCGATCCGCAGCGCTGGCATCCCGTTGCCGGCTTCGGGCAACTCGCGCTGGCCGCCGAGCGCGCGAGCTACGCGCCGACCCGCCGGCGCGGCGCCGGGTACACGGTCGCCCTGGTCGTGTCGGCCGCTCTCGGCGCCGAGCTGGCTGCTCGGCTGGCCGACCGCGCCGGCCTCGGCCGGGCGCCGGCGTTCGCGGCGGTCACGTGGGCGGCGCTCGGCGGGCGCTCCCTGATCGCCGAGGCCCGCGGGCTTGCCGCGCATCTCGATCGCGACGACCTCGAGGCGGCCCGCGCGACGCTGCACGCCCTGTGCGGTCGCGACGCAGCTGGGCTCTCGGAGCCGGAGCTGTGCCGCGCTGCCGTCGAGTCGGTCGCCGAGAACACGTCCGACGCGGTCGTCGGCGCGCTCCTGTGGGGGGCGGTAGCGGGCCCCGCCGGGGTCGCCGCCTACCGCGCGGCGAACACGCTCGACGCGATGGTCGGCCACCGCAGCGAGCGCTACGAGGCGTTCGGCTGGGCGGCGGCCCGGCTCGACGACCTCCTCAACTGGCCGGCCGCACGCCTCGCCGCGGGGCTGACCGCCCTGTGCGCCCCCGTGGTCGGAGGCTCGCCGACCGCCGTATGGCGGGTGGTCCGCAGCGACGGCGGAGCGCATCCGAGCCCCAACGCCGGGCGCGTCGAGGCGGCGTTCGCCGGGGCGCTCGACGTC
>DAINCW010000027.1:0-11895 GCA_036732205.1 Solirubrobacteraceae bacterium
AAGACCGTGTCCTCGGCGCAGATTCGATCCGAGCTCAAGCTTCCCGCCACCGATCCGAAGCCCGGCACGCCGGCGAGCGCGGGCCGCCAGGCGCCCAAGGCGCCGGCTGCCTCCAGCTCGTCGCCCAGCTCGACCGCGACCGCGACCGTCACCAAGGAGCGCCTGTTCGCCCATCCGGCACGTGCAGCCGCCTACGCGGCCGGTGGACAGCAGAAACTCGTGGACTCAAGCCCGTGGCGGGCTACTCGACCTTCGAGGCCTACTTCAAGCAGGTGCTCGGGCTGAAGGGCTCAGACGTGGTGCTGCGCCGCCTGGCGCCCGGCGCGCAGGTGATCGCCGGCACGATCCTCGGCCGCATCGACAAGGTCGACCCCAAGGTGGCGCCGCACGTGCACTTCACCATCCGGCCCGCCGGCAAGGGCTCGCCCGCGATCGACCCGAAGCCGATCCTCGACGGCTGGAAGCTGCTGGAGTCGACCGCGATCTACCGCGCCGCCGGCAAGAACCCGTTCTTCGGGGCCAACGCGAAGGACCCGACCATCGGCCAGGTCCTGCTGATGAGCAAGGAGGCGCTGGCCCAGCGCGTCCTCACCGACCCGCGCGTCTCGATCTACTCCTGCGGCCAGCGCGACATCAAGGCCGGCGTCGTCGACCGCCGCGTGCTCGCCGTCATTGAGTTCCTGTCGGCCTCCGGCCTGCGCCCGACGATCACGTCCCTGCGCTGCGGCCACTCCTTCCTGACGACCTCGGGCAACGTCTCCGAGCATTCGACGGGCGACGCGACCGACATCGCGAAGGTCAACGGCATCCCGATCGCGGGCCACCAGGGCCGCGGCTCGATCACCGACATCACGATCCGGCGCCTGCTGACGCTCCAGGGCACGATGAAGCCCCACCAGATCATCAGCCTGATGACCTATCCCAACGCGGACAACACGCTCGCGCTGCCCGACCACTGGGACCACATCCACGTGGGCTTCCACCCGCTGGTCTCGGGCAAGGACGCGCGCAAGTTCGCCTCGGTCCTGCGGCCCGGCCAGTGGATCAAGCTGATCGACCGCCTGAACCACCTCGACAACCCGACGGTACCGGTCAAGCCGTCGAAGTACGCCGTACGCGTCACACCGCCCACCCGGGCCAGCGCGGCGCACGCCGGCGAGTAGCGGCTCCGCCCGGGCGCAGAGCCGTCCCGCTCTTCCGCTTCGCCCAACTCGAGTTCCCGTGGGCCATCGGCCCACCGGACGGCCGCTACGTGCTGCGCCGCCACGCGGGCGAGGACGCCGAGTCGGTGCTCGTGCTGCGCACCCTCGGCGCGCCCGAGCGCCGGCGGCTGAAGGCCCGCAGGTCGAGGACGGCCGAGCCACAGCCCGATCCGGCGCCCGTGCCCACGACACGCGCGACCGTGGTGGACGCGTCGCCGCTGGCGGACGAGTCCGCGGGCGACCGCTGGCTGGACGACGTGGACGGCGAGCTGGCCATGTCCGAGGCATTGGCGGTGCTCAACCGCGTGCTGCACGCGCACCGCATCGCCTCCGCCGACCCCGCGCCGCGCGACGTGTCACGCGAGCAGGCGCTCGTCGCCCGCGTGGGCTACGGCGCGGGCGAGGAGGTGGCCGACGGGCGCTGGAGCCGGGCGCTGGAGGTTCCCGAGCCCCGCGAACCGCGCCAGCGCCGCACGGCGGCGCTGCGCCCGCACGAGCGCCTCGCGGCGCTCCTGGGCGGCCGCGACGTCGCGATGGCCTGTGAGGAGCTCACGCTGCGCGCCCGGGCCGATCTCGATGGCGGCCGGCCGCGAGAGGCCGCGCTGACGCTGCGCGTGGCCCTCGAGGCAGCGCTGGCCGAGCTGGAGCCGTGGGCGGACCGCTCGGACCTCGCCGAGCGTCTGGTGGACCTGACCGCCGCGCGAGGCGAGGTCGGCAACGCTGCGAACCGCGCCCTCCAGGGCGGCCTCGATGCCGCCGAGCACGCGGACGTCGAACGCGTGCTCGGCCGCCTCGAGGCGACGCTGCGGGCCCGGACCGCCAGCGGCCTCGACTGAGGCGGCTAGAGCGCGGCGACGATCGCCTCGAGCTCGGCGACGACGTCGCCGGTGAGCTTCACGGCGGCGTCGGCGTCGAACGGCGTCGGGCCCTGCGTGACGATGGCCACGGCGCCACCGTTGCCCATCGTGACCTGCGGCAGCCCGGCCACCGGCCAGACCTCCAGCGATGACCCGACGCAGAGCAGCACGTCCGCGCGCGCGGCGAGCTCGGTCGCCCGCTCCATCGCCCCGAGCGGCAGCATCTCGCCGAACAGGACGACGTCGGGCCGCAGCGGCTCGCCGCAGTCGCACCGCGGCACCGGAGTGGCCCGCGCGCGCACCTCGTCGAGCGGGTACGTCGCGTGGCAGCGCAGGCACGAGGAGTGCTCGATCGTCCCGTGGACCTCGATCAGCTCCCCCGTCCCGGCCCGGCGGTGCAGCATGTCGATGTTCTGGGTGATGACCGCGTCGAGGCTCCCGCGGCGCTCGAGCTCCACCAGGGCCGTGTGAGCGCCGTTGGGCTGCTTGTCGCGCAGCGCCCGGAAGCGGTCGCCGTAGAAGGTCCAGAAGCGCTCGGGGTCGCGGCGCCAGGCGTCGATGTGCGCGACCTCCATCGGGTCGACGTTCTCCCACAGGCCCGTGCCGGGCGAGCGGAAGTCGGGGATCCCGGACGGAACGGAGATCCCAGCGCCGGTGAGAGCCACGACGCTGGCCGCGTCGCGGATGAGCGCGGCCAGGCGCTCGACGCCCTCGCGCTGCGCTACTTGCCCTGCCACTTCGCCTCGCGCTTGCCCAGGAAGGCCGAGATGCCCTCCTTGGCGTCCTCGGTCACAAAGACACGAGCGAAGCCCTGCTTCTCGGCCTCGATGCCCGCGTCGAGATCGCCCTTCGCGCTGACCTGCTTGATCGCCTCGACGGCGAGCGGCGCCTGGCCGGCGAGCCTGCGCGCCCACGCGAGCGCGGTGTCGAGCAGCTCGTGGTCGGGGACGACCTGGTTGGCGAGGCCGAACTCGAACGCCTCCTCCGCGCGGATCGCGTCGCCGAGCAGGTTCATCTCGAGCGCCTTGGCCTCCCCGACGAGCCGCGGCAGGCGCTGCGTCCCGCCGAAGCCGGGGATGATCCCGAGGTTGATCTCGGGCTGGCCGAAGGTGGCCGACTCCGCCGCGATGCGCACGTCGCAGGCCATCGCGAGCTCGCAGCCGCCACCGAAGGCGATGGCGTTGACCGCCGCGATCGTCGCGATGCCCGACTGCTCGAACTCGCGCAGCAGGCCGTGCGCCTGGTCGAGCAGCTTCGCGCCGCCCTCGGCGTCCATGGTCGTGAACGCCTTGATGTCCGCGCCCGCGCAGAACAGCAGCGGGTTGGCGGAGGCGATGACGAGCGAGCGCACGCCCTTGCCGCCGATCTCCTCCCACAGCTTCGCGAGCGCCTCGATGACCTCCGGGGAGATCGAGTTGGCCGGCGGGCGGTTCAGCCACGCGATGGCCACGTCACCGCGCGTCTCGAGCTGGACGGGCGACTCGCCCCAGCCGTCGTCGGGCCTGGCCCACGGAAAGAACCCCTGGCCGGCCTTCTGCCCGAGGCGCCCCTGGGCCACCAGGCGGCGCAGGATGCCCGGGGGCGCGAAGCGCTCGCCGTGCTTCTCGGCGGCGCTCTCGAGCTTCTCCAGCGCGCCGTCGAGGCCGTCGATGTCGGCCTTCATCAGCGGCGGCAGGATGCCGCGCCGCGGGTCCATGCCGGCGCCGGCCATCAGGCCCAGGTCGATCGCGCGCGCGGCCGCGACGCCCTCCTCGAGGACGAGGCACGCCTCGACGAGCAGCTTCAGCGAGAACAGCTCCGCGAGCTCGGGGCCGTCCGCGTCGGCGTCGCCGCGGGTCTGGGGCTCGCCGTCCTTGTAGAACCCGTCGCCTCCGGCCTTCGCGCCGACCTTGCCCTGATCGACGAGCCGCTTCATGCCCTGGTGGACGTAGAAGCGGTCGCCGTAGGACTCGCGCAGGTGCTCCGCTACGTGCAGCACGGTGTCGAGGCCGAGCATGTCCCCGAGAACGAACGGGCCCATCGGCGCGACGTTCGCCGCGCCGACGCCCTCGTCGATCTTCTTGATCGACAGGCCGCCCTCCTCCTGCGCCCGCCAGACCTCGGAGACGGCAGAGTTGAGCATGCGGTTGACGACGAAGCCCGGCACCTCTAGGCAGGTGATCGCCTGCTTGCGGATCGCCATCGCGAAGTTCATGGCGGCCGTCGTGGTCTCGGGCGCGGTGTCGTCGCCCTCGATGACCTCCACGAGCGGCAGGACGGACGCGGGCCAGAAGAAGTGGAAGCCGCAGACCTTCTCGGGCCGCCCGGTCGCGTCGCCGATCGCGGTGATCGACAGCGAGGACGTGTTCGAGGCGAGGATCGCGTGGCCCGGCGTGACGTCATCGAGCTCGGCGAACACCCGCTGCTTGAGGTCCATGCGCTCGGGGACGGCCTCGATGACGAAGTCGACGTCGCCGAAGCCCTCGTACGCGGTCGTTGTGGTGATGCGGCCGAGGACCTCCTCGACCTGCGCGTCGGCCTGCTCGGAGGTGAGCTTCTCCTTCTTGACGAGGCGCCCGAACTGGCCGGTGGTGACCTCGCGGGCCTTCTCGAGTCCGACGTCGACGAACTTCTGGTCGACGTCCTTCAGCACGACGGGAATGCCCGCGGCGGCGATGACCTGGGCGATCTCCCCGCCCATGGTCCCGGCGCCGACGACGGCGGCTTTGAAGACGAACATAGGGCGCGGCAGTCTAGGGACCGCCGGCCAGCTCGCGGTCTGCGGCGAGCTCGCGCGAGAACCGCACGAGGGTGCGGCGCAGCGAGTCGCCCAGCGCTCGGCGGATGAAGAACACGTCGAGCAGCGGCGTGAGCGGCGTGCGGTCCTTCAGCGCGTAGCGCAGCTCCAGCGCGACCTCCACGCGGCCGTCGCCGAGCGCGGCAAAGCGCAGGCGCTGGGTCCCGGTGAGCTTGCCGTCCTCGACCTCGGCGTCCTGGCCGATGCGCGCCTCGAAGTAGGTGACGCGCTCGATGACGCGCTCGCGCCCGCCCGGGTTGGAGTCCCACACGAGCGTGCCCGCCCGGGGCCAGTCCTCGTCCTGCTTGGTCACGTGGCCGAAGCCGTCGACGAACGCGGGCCACCGGGTCAGGTCGTACCAGAGCTCCTCGGCCCCGGCGATCGTGCCAGCGACGGCGATGGCAGCTTGCGTGGAGCCCATGAGGCCTCTCAGGCTCCCAGCTCGCGGCGCACGGCGGCGAGGGTGTCGGTGACGCGGTCGAGGTGCGGGCCCATCTCACCCATGAGCCTGCGGCATTCGAGCCGGCCCGCCGGGGTGACCTTGTAGAAGCGCCGCGAGCGGCGCTCGGGGTGCTCCCACTCCCCGGCGATCAGGCCGTCTGACTCCAGCGAGCGCAGGAGCGGGTACATCGTGTTCGGATTGACCGCGACCAGCCCGCCCGTCAGCTGGACGATGCGGTCCATGAGCTGGTTGCCGTACGTCGGGCCGTCGGCGGCGAAGTGCAGGACGAGCAGCCGCAGCAGCCCGGCACGGCGCAGGCCGGCGACGAGCGGATCGGCCGTCCCGGGGCCTCCCACCGCCGCGCGCGCCGCGGGCAGGGGCGCCGCCTCGGCGACGGCCTGCTCGGTGCGTGGTGAGACGCGACGCGGGGACAGGGCGCGAATGGTCGCACCCTGTCACGTGTGACGTTCCTCGGGCCCTAGGCCGCCGTGGGCGCTTCCGCCCGCCGCGGCAGCAGCGTCTCGCGGGCGATGACCAGACGCTGGATCTGCGAGGTCCCCTCGTAGAGCTGCATGATCTTCGCGTCGCGCATCAGCTTCTCGACCGGGTAGTCCTTGATGAAGCCGTACCCGCCGTAGACCTGGACGGCGTCGGTCGTGACCTCCATCGCGCTGTCGGCGGCGAAGCGCTTCGCGTGCGAGCTCTCGAGCGTGTTGCGCTTGCCCTGGTCGAGCAGCACGGCGCTGTTCCACGTCGCCAGGCGCGAAAGGTGCACCTTGGTCGCCATGTCGGCGATCATGAACTGGATCGCCTGGTGCATCGCGATCGGGACGCCGAACTGGATGCGCTCCTTGGAGTAGTCGGTGGCGAACTCGAACGCGGCGCGCGCGATGCCGGTGGCCATCGCCGCCACGCCGGGGCGCGTGCGGTCGAGGGTCATCATCGCGAGCTTGAAGCCGTGGTTCTCCTCACCGAGCAGGTACTTGGCGTCGACCTCGGTGTCGGCGAACGTGATGGTCGCGGTGTTCGACGCCCGCTGGCCCATCTTGTCCTCCTTCTTGTCCACGGTCACCGTGTCGTCCTTGCGGACCAGGAATGCGGAGATGCCGCGATGGCCGGCATCGGGGTCGGTCTTGGCGTAGACCGTGAACCAATCGGCGTATCCGCCGTTGGTGATGAAGCACTTGCTGCCGTTGAGGACGTACTTGTCGGGGGCGGTGGGACTCTTGACCGCGCGCGTGCGCATGCCCGAGACGTCGGAGCCGGCGTCCGGCTCGGTGAGGCAGAACGACGCGAGCTTGCACTCCTCGACGAGCTCGGTGAAGAACTCGCGCTGGACCTCCTCGGACCCGCCGAGCTGCACGGGCGCCGCCGCGAGGCCGTTGGCGCCGAGCGACGTCTGGATGCCCGAGCAGCCCCAGGCCAGCTCCTCCTCGATGAGGCAGCCGTCGAAGTAGGACAGGCCGGGCCCGCCGTACTCCTCGGGGGCGTGGGTGTTCATGAGACCCACCTCCCAGGCCTTGTCGATGATCTCCTGGGGCCACGTCCCGTCCTTGTCGTACTCCCACGCGACGGGGCGGATCTCCTTCTCGGCGAAGTCGTGCGCCATCTCGCGCACGTTCTTCTGCTCGTCGGTCAGGCTGAAGTCGACCATGTTGCGTTGAAGGCTCCTTGGCGGCAGGGCCGTCCTGGCCCGCAGATTGACTGGTCAGTCAACGACTCAGAAGGACAGGATACCCCAGGAATTGCGCTCGCTACCAGGCGTCCGACGTCGCAACCGCTTCCACATGCCGCCAGAATGACAGCGTGGTCGAGGCGTTCGACGTCGTGATGATCGTCGTGATCGTGGGCGCGACGATCGCCGCGATCTTCAGCCTGGTCGGGATGCCCGGCGCCTACCAGCAGATCGGCAAGGGCGGCCTGTCGCTCAACGACGGCACCGACCGGCCCGCGCGCGAGCCCAGCCCGGGCGGCGGCGCCGCGCTGCGCGAGCGCGACGACGAGATCCGCCAGATGCTGGCGGCGCGCAACGAGCGTCGCGAGCGCCGTGGCGAGGCGCCGCTGGACGTCGAGACCGAGCTGGCGCGCCTGACCGCGCCGGCGATCGACGCGGGCCTGGAGGGTGAGATCCGGTCGCTCGTGATCGCCCGCAACGAGCGCCGGGAGCGCCGCGGGCAGCCCGCGCTGGACGTCGAGGCCGAGGTCGCGCGGCAGATCGCCGAGCTATCGGGGTAACGTCACGCCCATGGCCGATCCACGCCAGTTCGAGCTCGAGGACCTCGTCGTCCGTCCCGGGACGTACTTCAACCCGCAGACCGAGGTCCTGCTCGTCGTCGACGACTCGCCGGAGATGGATCAGGAGATCTTCAACATGGAGGGTGCCGAGGGCGCCGACTGGGTCCTGGTCTCCGATGAAGTGCCTGTCGACGAGCACCGCCGCGACGAGCTCATCGAGGCCTTCCAGGTCAGCTACCACCCCGGTACGGAGCGCTCCATCGCCGCGGCGGCCGACGAGGAGGAGGACGCCGAGGTCGACGAGCTCGAGGCCGACGACCAGGAGGTCGGCCGGGAGGACTGAGCGGCCCGCAGCGGGCCGCTCAGGCGAAGACGGTCTCCAGCGGGACGCCGATGATCTTCAGGCGGCGCGTCAGCCCGCCCAGCGCGAACGCGCGGATGTCGTCCTCGGAGATCCCCAGCACGTCGTCGGCCCCGCCGCCCGGCGGCTTGAGCGACTCCGCCACCGACGGCAGCAGCTCGCGCAGCGTCCCCCGCACCACGTCGGCCAGCTCCGGCCGCTCGCGGACGGTCTCGCGCAGGAACCACACGCCGTAGCCGATGTGGCGCGTCTCGTCGTGGTGGATCAGCGAGTAGCCCTCGACGAAGCCCGGCAGCAGCGCCTGCTCGCGCAGGTACTCGGTGACGAAGTGAAACGACGTCAGCCCGAGCGTCGCCTCGAGCACCAGGTGGTAGAGCGTGACGAAGTGGACCTTCGCCGCGAGGTCGCCGGGGGCGGCGACCAGGCGCTCGTGGGCCGCCACCAGGACCTCGTCGAAGATGTGGCGGAACGCGTCGGAGACATGCGCTCGGCCCCGCTGCACGTGGGCCGCGATCGCGGCTGGATCGCCGACCACCTCGTCCTGGAAGCGCGCGTAGAACTGCATGTGACGGGCCTCGTCGACCTGCTGCGTCGCCAAGAACGTCGCCTCCTCCTCGGAGTTGTGCGCCCCCACGAGCCCCGAGAACTTCGTGGTGATGCGCTCCTCGGCCACCATCAGCGACGACAGGGCAAACACGACGAGGTCGCGCTGCGCCCCGTCCATCGCGCCCCACTGCTCGGAGTCGGCGTCGAGGTCGACCGCGAACGGGCTCCACTGGGAGTCCTCCCAGCGGCGGTAGAGCGTCTGCGGGTCGTTGAGCTGGAGCTCGTCGCTCAAAGCCATGCGTGCAGCTCCTTCAGGGCGTCGGGACGGACGTAGTAGTAGGCCCACAGGCCGCGTCGCTCGGAGTCGACGATGCCGGCCTCGCGCAGCTTCTTGAGGTGGTGCGACAGCGTGGGCTGGCTGATGTCGAACAGCGGGACGAGCTCGCAGACGCAGACCTTGCCCGCGTGCTTGCGCAGCACGTCGACGAGCTGGAGGCGGATCGGGTCGCCGAGGGCCTTCGCCACCCCGGCCATCCGCAGCGCCTGCTCGCGGGCCACATCGGGATAGACGACCGGCTCGCAGCAGCGCTCGCCGGGCGCGCGCTTGGTCTTCGGCGTCAGCTCCAGATCGACGGACATCTATTTACAGATATCAATTGAAGTGGCGGACGTCAATTGGATACGCTCGGGCAACCGGTGGCCGTCGCCGTCATCACCGACATCCACGCGAACCTGCCGGCCCTGGCGGCCGCGCTCGCACGCATCGACGACCTCGGCATCGAGGAGGTCTACTGCGGCGGGGACCTGGTCGGCTACGGGCCACACCCCAACGAGGTGTGCGCACTCATCCGCGAGCGCGGGATCCCGACGATCTACGGCAACTACGACCACGCCGTCGCCCGCGAGGAGCACGACTGCGGCTGCGCGTACATCACCCCGCATGACCGCGAGCTCGGGCAGCAGTCGGTGGAGTGGACGCTCGTCAACACGGACGACGCGTCCAAGGCGTTCATGCGCGAGCTGCCCTTCGACCTGCGCTTCGGGGTCGGGAAGCACTCCGTGCACCTCGTCCACGGCTCGCCGCGCAAGGTCAACGAGTACCTCTTCGAGGACAAGCCGGCGTCGCTGTACGAGCGCCTGGCCGCGGCCGAAAACGGGGACGTCCTGGTCTTCGGGCACACGCACAGGCCCTGGGTCGCCGACTTCGCCGGCGTGCGCTTCGTGAACTGCGGAGCGGTCGGCAAGCCCAAGGACGGCGACCCGCGCGGCGCGTTCGCGATCCTCGACGACGCCCCCGGCGAGGTCCTCGTGACGATCGAGCGCGTGGACTACGACGCCGAGGCCGTCGCGGCCGAGGTGCGCGCGGCCGGGCTGCCGGTCGAGTTCGCCGACAAGCTGGTCCTCGCCGCCTGATGGAGCGACCGAGCCTCGCACGGCGCGCCCTCATGGAGGGCATCGGGACGTTCGCCCTCGTATTCGCAGGGTGCGGCGCGGTCATCGCCGACGCCACGCACCGGGGCGCGCTCGGCAGCGTCGGGATCAGCCTGGTCTTCGGGCTGATCATCATGGTGATGGTCTACGCGGGCGGGCACCTGTCGGGCGCGCACTACAACCCGTCGGTCACCGTCGCGTTCACGCTCGCGCGCCATTTCCCGATCCGCGAGGCGATCGCCTACGTCGCCGCCCAGCTCGCCGGCGCCACGCTCGGCGCGCTGCTGCTGCTCGCCGCGTGGTCGGACCAGCCCGCGCACCTCGGCGCGACGACGCCCAGCGTCGCCACGGGCACCGCCCTGCTCTACGAGGTCGTCCTGACCGCGTTCCTCATGTTCGTCATCACGGCCGTGGCGACCGACACCCGCGCCGTGGGCGCCGGCGCCGCGATCGCCATCGGCGGCACGGTCGGGCTCGACGCGCTCTTCGGCGGCACCATCACCGGAGCATCGATGAACCCGGCGCGGTCGCTGGGCCCGGCCCTCGCGTCGGGGACGTGGACGGACTTCTGGGTCTACGTCGTCGGCCCGGTGGTGGGCGCGGCGATCGGGGTCTTCGCCTACGAGCTCGTCCGCGTGCCCGGCGCCGCGCCGCCCACGGCGCCGTCCTAGAGGTTGTTTTGGGATGCCGCGTGTGCGGCTGGCGAGCGTCGGATCAAGTGGGGCAAGGACGCAGGGAGGGTGCAATGGCAGCGCCATTGCCCCGACCGAGGACGCAGCATCCGCGCAGATCCGCCGCCGCCAGACGTGCGCGGGGGATCCCGAAACGACCTCTTAAGCGTTCGCGAAGCCGAACGTCACGGCCAGCACGACGTAGACGCACAGCAGCTGGAGCCCCTCGAACCAGGTCGACTCGCCCTCCTGCGTGACCTGGTTGGCGATGAGCGCCGCCAGGAAGACCGCCGCCAGCTCGAAGCCGTTGAAGACCAGGGGCATCGGGTGCGGCCCGACGAAGAACGAGCAGACGACGAGCAGGGGCGCCACGAAGGTCGCGATCTGCACGCTGGAGCCGATCGCGATGTTCACGGCGAGGGTCATCTGGTCCTTGCGAGCGACCAGCACCGCGACCCAGTGCTCCGCGGCGTTGCCGACGATCGCCACGACGATCGCCCCGATGAAGAACTGCGAGAGGCCGATCCGGTGCGCCGTCTCCGAGATCGAGCCGACGAGGATCTCGCTCATCCCGCCGACGGCGACGCCCGCGATCGCGAGCATCGCCACCGAGCGGCGGAACGACCACCGCTCCACTTCGGGCTCCTCGATCTCGGCGGGCGGGTTGAACAGGTCCCGGTGCGTGCGCAGCGAGAAGACCAGCCCGGCGACGTAGGAGGCCATCAGCACGAGGGCGACGACCAGCGACAGCTGCTCGATGTTGGGCGGCAGGTGGACCCGCTCGGCGCCCGGCGCGGGCAGCCCGCGCCCGTGGACGAGCTCGAAGACACCGGGCATCACGAGCGCGGCGACCGTCAGCAGCAGCATCGACGACTGGGCCGATGCGGCGGTCTGGCTGAAGCGCTGGCGGTCCCGGCCCAGCCCGCCGAAGAACATCGCGGCCCCCATGACGAGCAGGACGTTGCCGAGGATCGAGCCGATCAGGGAGGCCTTGACGACCTCGTGCAGGCCCTTCTGGAGCGCGAGCAGGGCGATGATCAGCTCCGGAGCGTTGCCGAAGGTCACGTTGAGCAGGCCGCCGATCCCTGGGCCCGAGCGCGCCGCGAGCTCCTCGGTCGCCCGCCCCATGAGCGCCGCCGTGGGGATCACGCCGAGCGCCGAGGCGAAGAACACGACCGCCGCCGTCGCGTTCGCCGCGTCCAGCGCGATCGCCAGCGGGATGAAGGGCACCAGCAGGTAGGGCCAGCCCTCCGACGTGAACAGGCGCCGCGGCGTCATCGGGCTCGCAGCCTACGCCGCCGTATCCTCGTAGCCGCATGCGCGAGCCCACACGCACCGCGGTCGGCACCTGGAGCGGCGGGCGCTTCATGGCGT
>DAINCW010000027.1:11905-14377 GCA_036732205.1 Solirubrobacteraceae bacterium
CCGCTCGACGACGGCCGCCTCGAGGCCCTCCTGCGCCCAGGCCACGGCATCGACACGCTGCTCACGGCCGACACCTACGGCCAGGGCGAGGGCGATCGGATGGCCGGTCGGGCGATCGCCGGGCTGGACCGCGACGCCTACTGCCTGGTCGGCGCGATCGGGCACGACTTCTACGCGGGCGAGCGCCAGGGCGCCAAGGGCTTCCCACGCTTCACCGATCCCGCGCTGCGAGGACCCGAGGGCCACGCCGGCTACGTGCGGATGGCCGTCGAGCGCTCGCTGGAGCGCTGCGGCGTCGATGCCTTCGACCTGCTGCTCCTGCACAACCCCGACCGCATCGGCTACTGCGCCGAGACGGTGTGGGACGGGCTGCGCGCGGTCCGCGACGAGGGGCTCGCCGGCGCGCTGGGCGTCGCTCCCGGCCCCGCCAACGGCTTCACGCTCGACGTCATCGACTGCCTGGAGCGCTTCGGGGACGTGATCGACTGGGCCATGATCATCCTCAACCCGCTCGAGCCCTGGCCGGGCGAGCTCGTGCTCGACGCCGCCGCCGCGCACGGCGTGCGCACGATCACCCGCGTCGTCGACTACGGCGGGCTCTTCTGGGGCGACGTGCCCGCCGACGGGGCCTTCCGCGAGCGCGACCATCGCCTGTTCCGCCCAGCGGGCTGGGTGGACTCCGGCCGCGCGCGCATCGAGCGGATGCGCCCGGTGGCCGAGCGCCACGGACTCACCGCGATGCAGCTGGCCTGCGCGTGGAACCTCGCCCACGCCACGGTCGAGTGCGTCGTGCCGACGCTCATCCAGGAGGCCGGGCCTCAGGCCAGGCCGGTCGAGGACAAGCGGGCGGAGCTGGCCGCGCTGCCCGAGGCGGAGCTCGACGCCTCCGAGGTCGCCGCGCTGCGCGCGATCGGCGACAACACCGGCGCCATGGCGCTCAAGGGCGCCAACGCCACCCATGAGGGCCCGGCCCAGCCCGACCGGTGGCCGCTGGACCCCGAGCTCGAGGCGCTCGCCGCCCGCTGGGGGATCGACCCGCGGCGCGACCTCGCCGCGGCCTAGATCCGCCGCGGCGCTACTTCCCGTTGATGATCTTCGCGCAGGCCTGGACCTTGGTCAGGTCGCCCTTGGCGGTGGTCAGGCACTTGAGGTAGGCCGGGTTGTTGACGGGGCTGCTGGGCGGCACCGCGCTCGGCGTCGTCGCGGTCCCGCCCAGCGGGCTGGGCGGGAAGTGGACGTTCGGCTTGACGGACTTGCCCCCCAGGGCCGAGGCTGCTCCACCGAGGCCCAGCTGCGTGAGCAGGTCGGTCAGCGGTGCCGCACCCGTCGGCGCGGTGATCGTCTGACTCTCGTTCACCGCGTCGATCTCGAGGACGAAGGAGACGCTGCCCTTCGTGACCTTGTGGCTCTTCTGGAGGTCGGCCGGGACCTCCAACTGCACGTTCACCGCGAGCTTGCGCAGGATGTGGTCGCTCTTGCCCGCGTAGACGTCGACGTGCGCGCTCTTGACCGAGCGCTCGATGGCGTCGCGGTCGTGCGCCGTGAGGCCCTGCGAGGTGCCCGTGCTGGGGATCCCGAGCGCCCCCGTCTTCTTCAGCAGCGCGCCCAGGCTGTCGAGGAGCTTGGGCACGCGGATGCCGGCGGTGATGTGGACCGTGTCCGCGCCGCCAACGGTGGCCGTGCCCGCGTTCTTGGCGTTGTCGAGCCAGTCGGCCGGGTGGATCCCCAGCGACGAGAACGTCGGCGTCTTGCCCTTCTTCTGGGCCTGGCCCTGGGCCTGCGCGTAGCCCTTCTTGAACTGGGTGAAGAGGCTTGCGGGCACGGAGTACGCCTGGTTCTGGAAGCGCAGGAAGCCCTTGTCCCCGGTCGAGACGGCGCCGGCGTTGACGGTGGAGCCGTTGGACTGGAGGTTCAGCGTGAGGTCGAACTCCGGCAGCTGGCCCTTGCCGGAGCTCTGGAAGGGACCCTTGAGCTCCAGGTTGAGCGGGCCCTTCAGGTTCCTGATGCCGGCGAGGTTGGCGTGCAGCGAGACGATCAGGTTGCCGCTGCGCACGGATGCCTTGCCGCTGAACGTCTGCTTGAGGATGGCCTCCGCGCCGTCGCCGCCACCGCCGCACGCGGACAGCGCCAGGACCGCGCCCAGGGCGAGGATCGTGCAAGCGATGGTGCGCAGGCGGCGAGGCATTGCGCGCGGACCGTACCATCGCCCCCGTGCGCCGCATCGCAGTCGTGCTGTCGGCCGCCGCTCTCGCCGTCCCCGCCGCCGCCTCGGCGAGCACGGTCCTGGTCCTCGACCCGAGTGGCGTCAGCGCCGACCATCCCGCCGCGCTCGGCCCTCCCGATCCGGGGCCGCGGCACGCCGCGCCCGGACACTTCGACGCCGCGGAAAATATTGCCGCCGCCGACCACCACGCCGAGTTCGACGCCCATTTTGGCGGTGGCCACCAGATCGCCGGCGATCTGCTCGACCGC
>DAINCW010000027.1:14387-16942 GCA_036732205.1 Solirubrobacteraceae bacterium
GCGCCCGCGTCCGCCGGGGCCGCCGCCGCGGCCGCGCCGCTGCGCCGGGCCCTGAGCCGGCTGCTCGCCACGAAGGCGATCAACCGGGCGACCTTCGACCGCGACGTGGGCATCTGGAACGACGCCCAGCGCACGCTGCGCAGGCTCAAGGGGACCCGCTTCACCCAGCTGCGGGGCGTGCTGGCGATCGCCGACGGCATCGCCGCGCGCGGCCTGCTGACCGCCGGGCGCCTGCCCTCGGTCTTGCTCACGGTCGCCCGCAACCGGCAGTGGTGGGGTTGCGGATCGGTCATCGGCTTCGGCCAGCGCGTGCGCTTCGCCGGCAGCCGGCTGCTCTTCGCCGCGTATCCGGGCTACGGGATCCAGATCCAGTGGCTCGGGACGTTCGGCTTCGCCAACGGGCTCTTCCAGTCCAAGGACCACGATCCGGATCTGTCCGCGCTCGTCGACGAGCTCTCGCCGCTCGCCGCACCGCGGGCGGGCGGGATCGCCTGGGAGTACCTCTTCCCGTTCGACGGGGGCAGCCCGCCGTGGGTGAGCGGCCTGGCGCAGGGCACCGCGATCCAGGCGCTCTCACGCGCGGCCGCGCGGCTGAAGCGGCCCGAGCTGTTCGCCACCGCGCGCAGTGCGCTGGGGATCTTCCGCGCGCCCCCGCCAGCGGGCGTGCGTGACGCCACGAAGGCGGGTGCCCATTACCTCCAGTACTCGTTCGCCCCCCACCTGCATGTCTACAACGGGTTCATCCAATCGCTGAACGGCCTCTTCGACTTCGCCAAGTTCGCCAACGACGACGGTGCGCGCGCGCTGTTCGACGCCGGCGTGGCCGAGGCGCGGCTCGAGGTCCGGGCCTCCGACACCGGCAGCTGGTCGTACTACTCGAGCCAGCGCGACCAGTCAACCTCCGACTACCACAAGCTCTACCGCCAGTTCCTCATCGGTCTGTGCGAGCGCACGTCCATCCCCGTGTTCTGCACCACGGCCGACCGCTTCCTGGCCGACCTGCGCAAGCGCGAGGGCTCGGGCCCGCACAAGCAGGTCAACACGCAGCCCGCCAAGCGCAACCCGCTGCCGCCGCTGGCGCGCTGCACCCCCGCGGGGATCGCGAGCGCATGAGGACGATCCTCTACACGGGCAAGGGCGGTGTCGGGAAGACCTCGGTGGCCGCGGCGACGGCGCGGCGGTGCGCCGCGGCGGGGCTGCGGACGGTGGTGCTGTCCACGGACCCGGCGCACTCGTTGGCCGACTCGCTCGGCGTCCCGCTCGGCGGCGAGCCCACGCAGGTCGGCGACGGGCTGTGGGGCCAGCAGGTCCAGGCGCAGGAGGAGATGGAGCGCAACTGGTCGGGCATGCAGGACTGGCTCGGCGAGCTGCTGGTCGAGCGCGGCGTCGACCGAATCTCCGCCGAGGAGCTGACGGTCCCGCCGGGGATGGACGAGCTGTTCAGCCTGCTCCAGATCAAACGCCGCCACGAGGAGGGCGAGTGGGACGTCGTCGTCGTCGACTGCGCGCCCACGGGCGAGACGCTGCGCCTGCTGTCCTTCCCCGACGTGGCGCGGTGGTGGCTGGAGAAGATCTTCCCCCAGCAGAGCCGCATCCTCGACGCGGCGCGCCCCTTCGCCCGCGCCGTGCTCGACGTCCAGCTGCCCGGCGAGGCGGTGCTCGACGAGGTCAACGCGCTGGTCGGCAACCTCATCGCGATGAACGAGATCCTCCGCGACCGCGAGCGCGTCTCGATCCGGCTGGTGATGACCCCGGACCGGATGGTCGTCGACGAGGCCCGGCGCACGTTCACCTACCTCAACCTCTACGGCTTCTTGACGGACGCGGTGGTGGTCAACCGGATCTTCCCCGAGGAGGTCGGCGAGTACTTCGGGACGTGGCGCGAGCGCCAGCAGGAGACGCTGCACGAGGTGGAGTCGGCCTTCGCCCCGGTCCCGATCCTGCGCGCGCCCTACTTCGCCGACGAGGTCGTCGGCCCCGAGATGCTCGACGAGCTGAGCGCGGCGCTCTTCGGCGACCGGGACGCCGCCGCGATCCTGCACCGCAGCCTCACCCACGAGCTCGACGTCGGGCCGCACCGCGCCAAGCTTCGCCTCGACCTGCCCTTCGCCGAGAAGGGCGACATCCAGCTCAAGAAGGTCGGCCAGGAGCTCATCGTGCGCGTGGACGGCCACAAGCGCACGCTCATGCTTCCCCCCGCCCTTGCTGGCTATCGTCCGGCCGGCGCCTCGTTCCGCGACGGGGCGCTGGAACTGAGCTTCGATGACCCCGATGGCTGAGCAGACGCCTCACGATCCACTCGACGAGCTGCGCGAGCGCGTGCGGGCCGCCCAGGCGGCGGCCGAGGCCCTCGCGCGCGAGGCCGCCGCCGCGGCATCGGGCGCGGACGTGCCGCCGGGCGGCTGGGCGTCTTCGCCCGGGGCGACCTCGCAGTTCTCCGAGGAGGTGCAGTCGCTCGCCTCGCTGCTTCGCCTTACGTTGGGAGGCCAGTGCCTCGGCGCTCGCGATGAGCACGACGTCGCGAATCCCTGCGCCCGCCGGCGCAGGCACGACAG
>DAINCW010000027.1:16952-18233 GCA_036732205.1 Solirubrobacteraceae bacterium
CTGCTCGAAGCGCTGCGCGACCTGCTGCCGCCCGAGCTGCGCCAGCAGGTCAACGAGCTGGTCCGCCAGCTGCTGCTCGTGCTCCGCGCCCTGATCGACTGGTGGGTGGAGCGCATGGACCGCGGGCCGCGGGGTGGCGAGCCCGAGGTCGAGGACATCGCCATCGCCTGACACCATCCCGGTGTGACGAACGCCGTCAACCGCGTCGCCCGGGCGTGGCGAGCGCTTGCGGGCGAGCAGCGTCTCGCCGGCGTCGCGGCCCTCATCCTGCTCGGCACGCTCCTCCTACCCTGGTACCGCAAGTCCTTCTTCGTCGCGAAGGGCCGCAGCCTGGCCTCCGCGAACGACACGATCACCGGGTTCGGCTCCGCCGACTTCGTGCTCGCATCGATCGTCCTCGTCGCCTTCGGCGTGCTCGCCCTGCTCTTCTTCCGCGGCGAGAAGCGCGGCTTCCACCTACCGGGCGGCGATGGCCTCGTGGTGCTCGTCGCCGGAGGCTGGACGGCCTTTCTGACCTTCTACCGGATCGTCGATCCGATCTCGGTCCACGGCCAGGGAGCGACCGTGGGCATCCAGTGGGGCGTGTTCATCTCCTTCCTGGCCGCCGCGCTGCTCGCGTACGCCGGCCTTCGCATGCAGGCCGCGCACCGGCCCGAGCCGCCGTTGCCGGCCGTGCGTCCCGATCCGCCGACGCCGGCGCAGCCCGCCCGGCGGCGCCGCACGACGGCCGCCGCCCAGGCCGCGGACGATCGCCCGACGCCCGGCCAGCTGCGCTTCGACGAGGCCGAGACGCAGGTGTCCCACGACCGCGAGGAGCGGCCGCGGGACCAGCCGCGTCAGGACGTGTAGGCGGCCAGGGCCGGGAACGCGAGCCCGAGGGCGCTCAGCAACCGCCGGGCAGGTCCGGCGGGCACGGGCGCGGGTCGCTCGCGCCCCCGTTGTAGTCGGAGAACGCGCTCAGGACCATCACGGCGGTCGCCACGAAGAGCAGCGCGAGCCCGAGCATGATGGCGCCCTTGATCTTCGAGATGTGGCCGAAGATCGCGATGAGGACGCCGAACGCCATCAGTGAGACGACCGGCAGCGCAGCGATGGTGGCGAGGGGGACGACCACGACGGCCGAGCATGCCACAGGCCCTACCATTCGCCGTCCACATGAGCCGTGAGCCAGCATCCGTCGAGGAGATCCGGCAGGGCCTTTCGGGCGTCGGGTACCTCCCCGGCGAGTCGACCGCGCTCGTCGCCTACCTCGCCACCCGGCTCGGCAAGCCGGTGCTGGTC
>DAINCW010000028.1:0-2391 GCA_036732205.1 Solirubrobacteraceae bacterium
CCAGCACCTCGACCCGCGCGCCGTCGGCGTCGACCGGGATGGGCACGACCTCCAACCCGGCGTGCTCGGCCGGCGCGCGGTGGCCGGGCCAGCCCGGGTCCTCGAGGCCGACCCGCCGCGCGCCCGTCGCGCGCAGCGCGCGGAAGACGAGCCCGGCGCCCTGGACCAGGCCGGAGGTGACGATGACCCGCCGCGGGTCCGCGACGACGCCCCGCACGCGCCCGAGGTGCTCGGCGAGGACCTCGCGCAGCAGTGGCGCGCCGGAGGGATGCGGATAGCCGAGGTCGCGGTCGCCGGCGTCGCGTAGCGCGCGGCGCGCCGAGGCGAGCCACGCATCGCGGGGAAAGGCGGCGACGTCCGGCTGGCCCGGGTGGAACGAGTAGCGCGGGACGTGGCGGTCGAGGCCTCCGCGCCCGTCCGCCTCCGCGGCCCGCGTCGCGGACGCCACGCGCGTGCCCGAGCCGCGGCGCGCGGTCAGGTAGCCCTCGGCCGCCAGTTGCGCGTACGCCTCGACGACGACGCCGCGCGACACGCCCAGGCGTTGCGCGAGATCTCGCGTCGAGGGCAGCGCGGTGCCCGGGCGCAGCCGCCCGGCGCGCACGTCCTCGCGCAGCCGGCGCTCGAGGCGAACGTGCAGCGACCCGGTCGCGTCGTCGTCGAGCGTAACCAGGAGCTCCCGGGAAGTGGACCTCTCTTCAAGCACAGAATTGGTCCTGTTGACAGGACCAATTGGACTCTATCGTCGCGACTCATGGTCGCCAACCCCACGAAGACCCGGATTGCCCTCGGTGTGCTGGCGTTGGTCCAGGGGCCGCTCGGCCTGTGGGCCGTCTTCGCCCCGCGCTCCTTCTACGACCACTTCCCGGGCGGCGGGCGCCACTGGGTCGCGCTGTCGGGCCACTACGACCACCATCTGGTGACCGACGTCGGCGCACTCTCGCTCGCGCTCACCGTTGTCCTGATCGCCGCGGCGTGGACCGCCGACCGGCGACTCGTGCTCGTGGCGGCGGGCGCCTGGCTCGCCTGGTCGATCCCCCATCTCGTCTTCCACCTCGGCCACGACCACGTGCTGCCGTCCGCCGACCACGTCGTCAGCGACGTCGGCCAGGCGCTGACGGTCGTCCTCGCAGCCGGGCTGCTGATCTTCAATCGCCAACCACCGGAGGCCTCTTCATGACACGCATCGCCGGAGCCGAGCGCAAGGGACTGCTGCGCGGCGTCTACCGCTACGCGGAGAAGCAGTACGACCGCCTGCCAGAGCCGACCGTCGTGTTCGGCCATCACAAGAAGCTCCTCGTCGGCTACGGCGCGCTCGAATCCGCGCTGGAGCGGTCGCACCGGGTCGACGACAAGCTCAAGGCGATGGCCGAGCTGAAGGCCGCCATGCTCGCGGGCTGCGAGTGGTGCCTGGACATCGGCTCGCCCATCGCCCGCGAGAGCGGGATGACGGACGACCAGCTGCGCGACCTGCACCGTCACTCCGAGAGCGAGCACTTCTCCGAGCTGGAGCGGCTGGTCGTGGACTACGCGGTCGGGATGACCCGAACCCCCGTCGACGTCTCCGACGAGCTGTTCGCCCGTCTCGCGGAGCACTTCGACGAGGCGCAGCTCGTCGAGCTGACCAGCGCGATCGCCATCGAGAACTTCCGCGCGCGATTCAACTGGGCGTTCGACATGCGCCCGCAGGGCTTCAGCGACGGCCAGTACTGCGTCCGGCCCCAGGAGGCGGCCGAAGCCGCGACGACCTAACCGCCGGTGGGCGGGTCGGCCGCTTCCGTGCCGCGCGTCTACCCTCTGGCGCCGTGGTCGTCACCTTCCTCACCGACTACGGCCACTCCGACGACTTCGTCGGCGTCTGCCACGGAGTCATCGCGCGCATCGCCCCCGACGCGCGGGTCATCGACATCACGCACGGGATCCCGCGCCACGACATCCGCGCCGGAGCCCTGGCGCTGCGCGGCGCGCTGCCATTCATGCCCGCCGGCGTCCACCTCGCGGTGGTCGATCCCGGGGTCGGCGGCAGCCGGCGCGGCATCGCCGTGCGCTGCGCCGAGGAGGACCGGATCCTGGTCGGGCCCGACAACGGCCTGCTCGTTCCCGCGGCTGACCGGTTCGGCGGCGTCGTGGAGGCCGTGGACGTCGGGCACTCGCCCCACCGCCTGGAGCCGGTCTCGGCCACCTTCCACGGCCGCGACCTCTTCGCCCCGGTGGCCGCGCACCTCGCGCTCGGCGAAGAGCTGGCCAGCACCGGCGATCCGCTCGCGCACGACGAGCTGCTGCGCCTGGAGCTGCCGCAACCGCGGGTGGACGATGGCGAGCTCGTGGTCCATGCGCTGATCGCGGACCGCTTCGGCAACGTCGTGCTCGACGCGAGCCACGAGGACCTCGCGC
>DAINCW010000028.1:2401-3580 GCA_036732205.1 Solirubrobacteraceae bacterium
CTCGCGCTCGCGGTCAACCGCGGCAGCGCGGCCGAGCAGCTCGGTGTCGGCCGCGACGACGAGCTGCGCCTGCGCCCGGCATGAGCGCCGGAGAGCTGGGGCGCCCGCGCCTGCACCTGCGCGCGACGGACTCCACGAACGAGCGCGCGCGGGCGCTCGCGCTGGCGGGCGCGCCGCACGGCACGCTGGTCACCGCCGCCGAGCAGTCCGCCGGCCGCGGGCGGCAGGGCCGCATGTGGAGCGCGCCGGCCGGCCACGCGCTGCTGATGTCCGTCGTGCTGCGCGAGCCGCCGCGCCTGCTCCCGCTCGCGGCGGCGGTCGCCGTGGCCGCCGTCGCGGGCGACGCCGCTCAGATCAAGTGGCCCAACGACGTGCAGGTCGACGGGCGCAAGGTCGCGGGGATCCTCGTGGAGGGGCGGCCGCAGGAGCGTTGGGCGGTGCTCGGGATCGGCGTGAACGTGGCGGTGTCGGTGTCCGACCTGCCCGCGGACCTGCACGCGACCGCGGGGACGTTGGGGCTCGCGCCGCGCGACGTGGAGGTGGTGCTCCGCTCGCTTCTCGCTGGGCTCGAGACGTGGCTCGGCAGCGACGAGGGAGCTGTGCTGTCGGCGTGGCGGGCCCGCGATGTCCTGCTGGGCCGCGACGTGCGCTGGGACGGCGGGTCTGGCGTGGCCGGGGGGGTCGACGACGATGGGAAGCTGCTCGTGGATCTCGACGGCGGCGGGCGCTCGGCGCTCGACGCCGGCGAGGTCCATCTGGCTCGAGACTGAGGGGGGTGTGGACACCTGGTGGCGCATAGCGCCACCAGGTGTCCACACGTCGGTGATCAGGCCGTTTCGGCGCCTTCGTCGGGCTCCGGGGGCGCTACCTCGTCCTCGTCGTCGTCCTCGTCGCCGACGTCGTCGTCGAGATCGTCCGCGTCGGCGAGCGGGTTCACGCCGTCGTCGTCCTCGTCCTCGTCGTCGTCGTCGTCCGGAACGGCCTCCGCGGGCTCGGCGTCGTCGAAGCGCTCCTCGTCCTCATCCAGCAGCGCCTCGCCGGGATCCTCTCCCTCGTCGCCGCCGCCGGCGTTGCCGCCCCCGCGAGCGGAGGCCAGCTCGGCCGCGGCCGCGGCGATCGCCGCCGCGGCATCGACGGCCTCGGTGCTCTCGGCGGCCTCGGCCGCCGTCGCCTCCGCCG
>DAINCW010000028.1:3590-18194 GCA_036732205.1 Solirubrobacteraceae bacterium
GTGCTGGCGATGGAAGGGTACTGCAGTGCTGGGGTCGCAAGCCCGGCCGCCGTCGCTTCCGCACTCACGGTCGCGACCGCCGTCGCCTTCGCATTGGCCGCGGCGTTCGCCGCCTCGCCGTCGCCCTTGCGCCGCCGGCGACGGTTGCCGCGCGGCCGGCGCTTGGGGAAGTTGCGCAGCAGGTCTCGAGCGAGCGCGCTCGGCTTGCGCGCCATGCGTGTCTGGGCGCCGCGGACGACCTGCGTCGCCTCGGGCGTGTGGGTGCGCGCCGCGGCGAGCAGCGCCGCGGCCAGCCGGCGGTCCTGCTTGCGCGCCGCGTGGACCAGGCGGCGGGCGTTGCGCCCATGGGCGCGACCCGATGAGTTGACCAGCAGGCCCAGCAGGCGCTTGGTCTCGGGCCAGCGCTGGACCGCGTACTCCTCGTGGACCTCCGTCGTCGCCGCCGCGAGGTCCCAGATCCACCGGTCGGCCTGCTCGCGCCGGCCGATGCGCTTGTCGGCGAGCGCCTGGAGCAGGATCTTCACGCCCTCGCGGCGCTCGTCGCGCGACCAGTCGGTCACCTCGTCGATCGCCGCCTCGAACGCCTCGCCGTCCTTGCTCGCCGCGATCTCCTGGAGCGCGCGCAGGCGCACCTGCGTGTTCTTGTTGCGCTGGAGGGCGGTCACGAGGAACGCCCGCTTGAGCTCGCCCGTGTGGTCGAAGTGCAGCATCGCCCGCGCGCGGCGCCAGCCGCTGGGCTGCACACGCGCGCCGGCGAGAGTGGCCCAGACCTGCTGCTCGCCCCAGTCGAGGTGCTCGACGGCGATGCGCCACAGCTCGCGTTCGAAGACCTGCGCCCGCCGGTCCGGGTCGGCCGTGACCGGCAGCACGCGACGCTCGACGCGCACGCGCCGGCCGCGCCCGCGGCGCACGGGCCCCACGACGATCGCGCCGCCGCGGTAGACGTCGCGGTCGAGCAGCGAGTGCAGCGTGACGACCGGGTCGTCGTGCTTGGTGGCGGGATGGACGAAGTCGACGACGACGCCCGACTCCTTGCCCGGGTGCCGGCGCGTCACGCGGCCGACGCGCTGCTGGTAGATGCGCTTGGAGGCGGTCGGGGCCAGGTGCATGCAGATGGTCGCGCGCGGCGAGTTCCAGCCCTCGGCGAGCAGCTGGGCGTTGACCAGCACGTCGATGTCGCCGCGCTCGTAGCGCGCGAGGATCTCGGCCAGCTCGCGCTTGGGCGTCTCGCCCGAGACCGCCATCGCCTTCAGCCCCTCGTCGCGCATGGCGGACGCCACGTTGTAGGCGTGGCGCACGCCGGCGGAGTAGACCACGCCGGGCACGCCGGCGAAGCGCGTCTTGTAGAGGTTGGCGATCGCCAGGTTGAACGGCAGCTGGTCCAGCAGCTCGGCCAGCATCTCCTGGTCGAACTCGACATCGACGTCGCCGCGGCGCAGGGGAACCTTGGCGATCGTCCGCACGCCCGGCCCGGGCGGGATGCGCACGTTGCGCAGCGGCGAGATGACCCCGCGCCGCGCCGCCTGAGCGAGGTCGAAGCGGGAGGTCTGGGTCGGGAACAGGTCGGTGACGTGCCGGGCGATCAGCGCGCCGGTGGCGGTCATGCCGATGAAGATCGGTCCGGTCCACTCGCGGATCGCCGCCGAGGTCTTCTCGCCGAGCGCGGTGTGTGCCTCGTCGCAGATGACGATCGTGTACGCGGACGAGATCTGCCCCGCGTTGCGCACGAACCATTGATAGGTCTCGACGGTGACGGGGCCATTCGCCCGGTCCTGGCCGCGCATGAGCGCACCGCAGATGCGGTCGCGATAGCCGCGGTCGCGCAGCTCGCCGAGGAACTGGTCGACGAGGTTGCGGCGGTGGGTCAGGATCAGGATCCCGCCGGTGCGCGACGCCTCGACGAAGCCGAGGGCGGCGACCGACTTGCCGGCGCCGGTGGCGTGCTCGAACCAGAAGCGCTTGTAGGCGTTGGGGTCGTCGGGGACCGGCCCCTCGTCGACGTCCTCGTCGTCGTCGGGCTCGTCCTCCCAGTCCTGGGGCTCCTCGTCGTCCGGAAGGTCCTCGTCGATCTCCTCCTCGCCCGGGATCGCCGCGGCGGCGGCAAAGTCGGTGATGGTGGCGGCGCCGTTGCCCGATCCGTTGCCGGATCCGTTGCCGTTCCCGCTGCGCTGCGCCTCGGCCAGGAGCGCGATCAGCGTGCCCGAGAGCGCGTCGACCTGATGGGGGTTCAGCAGCGTCCCGTCGGCGAGATGGGGCTCGGACTCGGACAGGACGCGCTCCAGGCCGAGCAAGAGCGAGAAGTCGCGGCGCCACTCGGTGGATGGATGGTCGAGGCCCTGCGCGATCTCGCCGAGGGCGAGGTCGAGCGCGCGGCGGCGGGCCTCGCCGGGCGCGAGCGCGACGGCGGGGTCCTCGCCCTCGTGGACGAAGCGCTCACGGGTGAACTGCTCGGCCCGCGCGATGTCGGCAGGAGAAGGAAGGGGCGCGGCCACGAGGGCCACTGGCGTGGGTTCGGCCATGAAAGGCTCTTCGACTTGGCGATGGTGAGCCGCGGGTTGGACGGCGCGCGACCCGAAGGCCGGGGTTCACGGGCCCCGGGAACGCGACGGCGGGCGAGGTGACGAAACGACCCCTCCTTCACCCACGACTCGTGGGCGCCACTCTACCGCATGGCGGGGCGGTTCGGCGGGTTGCGTACCCTTGAAAGACGCCATGCGCAAGCTCGTCTTCGCCGTCATCGGCCTCGGCCTGGTGGCCGTCATCGCGATCGGCCTCACCCAGACCAAGGGCACCAACTCCGCCCCGCACAGCGCTGCCGTGTCGTCCTCCGCCCAGAGCCGCGCGCTCGCCGGCGCGCCGGCCGCGCTCGCCAGCCTGCACCGGCAGGCCAATCAGCTGCTCGGCGGGGGCACCAGCGCCATCAAGGCCCGCCTGAGCGCCCTGAAGGGCCATCCGGTCGTCGTCAACGCGTGGGCGTCGTGGTGCGGGCCGTGCCGCTACGAGTTCCCGTTCCTCCAGCGCGCGTCGGTGCGGTACGGCCGCGACGTCGGCTTCGTGGGGCTCAACGCCGGCGACAACAACGGCGACGCCGCACGCTTCCTCAAGAAGTTCCCGGTCAGCTACCCGAGCTACACCGACCCGAACTACAAGGCGATCCTCGCGCTGCACGCGCCGCAGAGCATGCCCTCGACGCTCTTCTACGACCGCGCGGGCAAGCTGTCGTTCGTGCACCAGGGCGCGTACGCCACGCGGGCCAAGCTCGACCAGGACATCCGGCGCTACGCGCTGAACGCCTCGTGACGCGCGCACTTGCCTGAGATCCGGGTCGACCCCCTGACAGGGCTGCGGACGATCGTCGCCGGCGAGCGCGCGGCGCGACCGGACGGCGCCCCGACCACCGAACCGGGTCCCCCGCTCGACCCCGACACCGACCCGTTCCTCGAGGGCCACGAGGACCGCACCCCGCCCGAGGTCCACGCCGTCCGCCCCGGCGGCGGCGCTCCCGACACGCCCGGGTGGACGGTCCGCGTCGTGCCCAACCTCTACCCCGCGCTCTCGCCCGAGGCCTCCGACCCGCCACCGTTCGCCAAGCCGGACCTGTTCACCGCCGTGGCGGCGCGGGGAGGCCATGAGGTGATCGTCAATGGCCCGGCGGCTGCGACCACGCTCGCCGAGCTCGAGGCCGAGCAGGTCGGTCGCGCGATGGAGGTCTGGCGGGAGCGGATGCGCCACCACCGCGACGCCGGCGCGGCCTGCGTCCATCTCATCGTCAACGAGCGCCGTGAGGCGGGGGCATCGCTTCCCCACACCCATGCGCAGCTGTACGCGCTCGACTTCGTCCCGGCCGCCATCGCCCGCGAGCGCGAGCGCTTCGGCGCCTACGCCGCCCGGACGATGGGCGGCAACCTGCTCGCTGACCTCGTGGCGGAGGAGGTGCGCATGCGCGACCGCATCGTGGCCGTCGACGACGAGGCCGTCGCGATGGCGCCGTACGCCTCCCGCGTGCCGTTCCAGCTGATGATCGCGCCGCGGCGGGCGCGCGAACGCTTCGAGGACGACGGCCCGCTCGCCGCGGCGATGCTGCACGACGTGCTCAACCGCCTCGTCCGGCGCCTGGGCGCGAGCCCGCCGCTGAACCTGTGGGTGCGCACCGCCCCGCGCGGCGCCGATCACTTCTGCTGGCGCATCGACGTGATGCCCCGCCTGACGCACCTGGCCGGTCTCGAGCTCGGCGCCGGCGTCAACCTCAACGTCGTCGCGCCCGAGCAGGCCGCCTCCGAGCTGCGGGACGCCTGATGAGGGCCCTCGTCCAGCGCGTGAGCCGCGCCGCGGTGCGGGTCGGCGACGAGACGACCGGCGCGATCGGCCCCGGCCTGCTCGTGCTGCTCGGCGTCGGCCGCGACGACGATGAGGCGGTCGCCGACCGGATGGCCGAGAAGCTGCGCACGCTGCGCATCTTCCAGGACGCCGACGGGAGGATGAACGAGGCGCTGGGCGGGCGCGAGGTGCTGTGCGTCTCGCAGTTCACCCTCCTGGGCGACACGCGCAGGGGCAACCGGCCGAGCTTCGTTGCCGCCGCCCCACCGGACCGCGCCGAAGCTCTCTACGACCGCGTGTGCGAGCGGCTGGGAGCACAGCGTGGGGTCTTCGGCGCGCACATGTCCGTCGAGCTGGTCAACGACGGCCCGGTGACGATCCTCGTCGAGCTTCCGTAGCCTCCCGCGCCGCATGCCGCCCGATCCCCGCTTTCTCCCCCGCTTCGCCGCCGAGCCCCCGCAGGAGCTGCTGCCCTACGGGCGCTGGGCCGACCGCCTGCGCGAGACGTGGGTGCCCGAGGTCGATGCCGACCTCGCCGGCGACGTCTACTGGTTCCCCGACCGCAGCTGGCACGGGCGCACCTACGTGCCGGCCACGGCGCGTGCCCGCGACGGCCGCGAGGCCTTCGGCTACGTCTCCTTCCGCCCTGGAACCGACGGTGCGGACGCCGACGGCTTCCGCGCGGTCGCCGACCTCACCGAGGAGGTCGCCGAGTCGCACCCCGAGTGGAAGATCGACCTCTGCGACGAGGTCGTGGGCGGCTGGCGCGGCGAGCAGGGCCAGACCGCGGCCATGACGCTCGTATGGGGTGTCCCGCTGGTCCCGGGCGCGGTCATCGCGACGGCCGAGCTCGCCGACCTCGCCGTGGACCAGTGTCCGGTCAGCGAGGGCCGCTTCACGCTGCTCGCGCCCGACGACTACCGCGGCGACTTCCTCGACATCAAGCTGTTCAACGACGGCGGCGAGGAGCTCGCGCGCGAGTCGCTCTACGAGGACGACGACGAGGAGTAGTCCGCGCGGACCGTCTCCACCCGCCCGCCGGTGAGGCGGACGATGTGGGCGGAAGACCAGCGACTTGACGATCTGGCCCACCTCGCAGCCAATCGCGGCCGCCGCGTCCTGCGCCGTGCGCGTCCCCGCCGGGAATTCGCGCACATCCGGGAAGAGGGGGCTGGGGCTCATAGGCGAACTTAGGACGTGAACTTACGAGGTAGGTTCCGCCGTGCGCGGTGCACAACTGCTCGGGAACACCCGTCCGAGCGTATCCGGAAGAGGGTTCTTCGTGCTCAAAAGACTCCGCATCGCCGGCCTCGCGCTGTCGCTGATCGTGGTCTCGGTCGCGCTCAGCGCCTGCGGCAGCAGCAGCTCGTCGAAGCACGGCACGGTCCGCGCCGTCACGGGCACCGCCCCCGACTTCCTCGACCCGAGCCTGGGCTTCTCGGCCCAGGCGTCCGAGCTGACCTGGCTGTCATACCTCGGCCTCTACACGTACGCGCACAAGGAGGGCGAGGCCGGGACGCAGGTCATCCCGGCGCTGGCGACCGCCCTGCCGAAGATCTCCGCGGACGGCCGGACCTACACCGTGACCCTGCGAAAGGGGCTCGCCTACAGCAACGGGGCCCGGGTCAAGGCCTCGGACTTCGCGTTCGCGATCGGCCGCTCGATCAAGCTCAACTGGGGCGGCAAGTCCTTCTTCACCGGCAACATCGTCGGCGGCGGCGCCTTCGACAAGGGCAAGGCCAAGACGATCTCCGGCATCCGGTCCGACGACCGGACCGGCCGGATCACGATCCACCTGAACAAGCCGTACGGGGCGTTCGCCAACGTGCTCGCGTTCCCGTCCGCCGGGCTTCTGCCGGCGGGGACGAAGATGTCGAACCTCTCGGCCCACCCGCCCCCGGGCGTCGGGCCGTACATGATCACCAAGGTCGTCCCGAACCACTCCTACTCGCTCGTTCGCAACCCGAGGTGGTCCAAGCAGAAGATCGACGGCATCCCCCAGGGCACCGTTGACGTGAACGTGCGGGTCGTGTCGAACACGCAGACCGAGGCCGAGCAGGTCCTCAACAACTCCGCGGACGTCTTCGACTGGGCCGACACGATCCCGCCCTCCCTCGGTGCCCGCATCGAGTCACAGGCGAAGGACCGCTTCAAGCGTGCCTCGATCCCCTCGAACGATTTCTTCTTCCTCAACGTCAAGACCAAGCCGTTCGACAACCCGATCGCGCGCCAGGCCGTGAACATCGCAACCGACCGGCGGGCGCTGTCGCGGCTGGACAGCGGCAACATCGCCGAGGACTGCTTCTTCCTGCCGAAGGGCATCGTCGGGCACCCCTCGAGCCCGTGCCCTTACGGCGACCCCAAGGCCGCGCCCGACGTGGCGAAGGCGACGCAGATGATCAAGGACGCAGGCCTCGCCGGGGCGAAGGTGACGGTCTGGGGCCAGACCCGCAGCCCGCGCAAGGAGTACGTCGACTACTTCACCAGCGTGCTCAACAAGATCGGCTTCAAAGCGACGCCGAAGATCATCTCCGACGCCCAGTACTTCCCGACCGTCGGCAACCTCAAGCTGAACCCACAGACCGGGGTCGCCAACTGGAGCCAGGACTTCCCGAACCCGTCGGACTTCTACCTGCTGATGGACGCGAGCTCGATCCAGCCGCAGAACAACGAGAACTTCAGCCAGGTGGACGACCCGTTCATCCAGAAGGAGCTCGCGGCTCTGAACGAGGTGCCCGCGAGCAAGTTGAGCACCGTTGCGCAGCGCTGGCAGAAGCTCGACGAGTACGTCGCCAAGAAGGCGTACGCGGTCGTGTTCGGCTACGAGGAGTCGCCGGTGTTCATGTCGACGCGCATCGACTTCTCGAGCGCCGTGTTCCACCCGGTCTACGGCAACGACTGGAGCACCTGGAAGCTCAAGTGAGCACGGCGGTCGCCCCGCCCGGGATCGGTCCGTACCGCCTCGCGGCCCGGCGGCTGCGGCGCAACCGGGTGGCGCTGGCGTTCGGCGCGCTGTTCGCGGTGATCGTCGTGGTCTGCCTGCTCGCGCCGGTGTACGCCCACCGGATCGCGCACACCGGGCCGAACGACAACCACATCACCGACGTCGTGCGCGTCGGCGGCAAGCCCATGGACGTCGTGTCCCGCCGCGGCATCCCGATCGGCCCGACCTGGGAGGGCCGGTTCTTCCTCGGCGCCGACGCCAACGGGCGAGACGTCGCCGTCCGCCTCCTGTACGGGGGCCGCGCCTCGCTCGAGATCGGCGCCATCGCGACGCTGATCACGATGGTGCTCGCGGTCCTGATCGGCGTGGTCGCCGGCTACTTCCGCGGCTGGGTCGACGCGGTGCTGGGGCGGGTCCTGGACCTCATCTGGGCCTATCCCGTCGTCCTGCTCGGCGTCGCGCTGGGCGTGTCGCTGGCCGTGGGCGGGCTCGACTTCGGGCTGTTCGAGCTTCAGGGAACGTCGCTGCTCGTGCCCGCCGTGGTCATCGGGGTCGTCTATGTGCCCTATGTCGCCAAGCCGCTGCGCGGCCAGGTGCTCTCCCTGCGCGAGAAGGAGTTCGTGGACGCCGCGCGCGTCCAGGGCCTCGGCCACACGCGGATCATGGCCGGCGAGATCCTGCCCAACCTCGCCTCGACGATCATCGTGTTCGTCCCACTGATCGTCGCCAACGCGATCCTGCTGGAGGCCGGCCTGTCGTACCTCGGCGCCGGGGTACAGGACCCCAATCCGTCGTGGGGGACGATGATCAGCGACGGCATCCGGCTGATCCCCGGCGCCATTCATCTGACCCTCGTGCCGGGGCTCATGCTCGTCCTGGCCGTCCTCGGCATCAACGTCTTCGGGGACGGCGTCCGTGATGCGCTCGACCCGCGCGCGAAGGTGCGCATCGAGCGCTGATGGCGCGCTTCCTCGTCCGCCGCGCGGTCTCGGTCGTGCTGGTGCTGTTCGCGATCTCGGTGCTGACGTTCCTGATCTTCCAGGCGATCCCCAACGGCGACCCGGCGCTGCGGCTCGCCGGCCGCCTGGCCAACCACCAGCAGGTCTCCGACGTCCGCCACCAGTGGGGCTTCGACCGGCCGATCTACGTCCAGTACGCCAAGACGATGGGCAAGATCTCCGACGGCTCTGTGATCTCCTACACGCAGCAGGTCAACGTGGAGGACGAGCTCGTGCGCGACGCGCCGGCGACGCTCTCGCTGGCGGTCGGCGCCGGCGTGATCTGGCTCCTGTTCGGCATCGTGTTCGGCGTGCTCAGCGCGGTCACCGCGGGCCGCTTCCTCGACCGGGCGCTCACGGTCCTCTCGCTGATCGGCGTCTCGACGCCGGTCTTCTTCCTCGGCGCGGTGATGCTGTACTACCTCGGCTACGAGTGGGGCATCTTCCCGCTCGGCGGCTACGTGAAGCTGACGGACGACCCGGTGGGCTGGTTCACCCACCTGCTGATGCCCTGGTTCGCGCTGTCCGTGCTGTTCATCGGCGTCTACTCGCGGGTCCTGCGGTCCACGATCATCGAGACGGCGAACGAGGACTACGTGCGCGCGGCTCGGGCGAAGGGGCTCAGCGAGCGGGAGGTCCTGGTGCGCCACGTGCTGCGCAACTCCCTGATCCCGATCGTCTCGCTGTGGGGACTGGACTTCGCCGCGGTCATCGGCGGTGGCGCGATCCTCACCGAGTCCGTGTTCGACCTGCAGGGCATCGGCCAGTACGCGGCGGACTCGATCCACCGCCTCGACGTCCCGCCGGTGCTCGTCATCACGATGCTCGGTGCGTTCGCCGTCGTGATCCTGAGCGCCGTCGTCGACGTCATCTACGCGGCCCTCGATCCGAGGATCCGGCTGTCGTGAGACCCCGCGGGTCCTCACTCACTCTCGCCGGCGCCCACGGCGCGGTGACGTCGTGAGCGAGACGAGCGTGCCGTTGCTCGAGGTCTCCGACCTGCGCGTCTCCTTCCGCACGGAGGAGGGCACGGTCCAGGCGGTCGACGGCGTGTCGTTCGCCGTCGAGCCCGGCGAGATCGTCGCGGTCGTGGGCGAGTCGGGCTCGGGCAAGTCGGTCATGGCCATGACCCTGCTCGGCCTCACGCGCTCGCCCAACGCCTCGTTCGAGGGGAGCGTCCGCCTCGAGGGCCGCGAGCTGCTGACCGCTTCCAGCGCCGAGCTGCGACGCGTCCGCGGCAAAGAGATCGCGATGGTCTTCCAGGACCCGATGACGTCGCTCAACCCGGTCCACCGCGTCGGCGCCCAGATCGTGGAGCAGATCCGCGCGCACGAGCCGTCGATCTCCAAGGAGGCGGCGCTGGACCGGGCGGTCGCCCTCATGGAGCGCGTCGGCATCCCGCGAGCGCGCGACCGGGCACGCTCGTATCCGCACGAGTTCTCCGGCGGCATGCGCCAACGGGCGATGATCGCGATGGCGCTGTCGTGCTCGCCCAGCGTCCTGATCGCCGACGAGCCCACGACGGCGCTCGACGTGACGATCCAGGCGCAGATCCTCGAGCAGCTCAAGGAGCTGCGCGACCAGACGCGGGCCGCCGTGATCATCGTGACCCACGACCTTGGCGTGGTCGCCGATGTCGCCGACCGCATCCTCGTCATGTACGGCGGTCGCGTGGTCGAGCAGGGCTCAACCGACGAGATCTTCTACGACCCCCAGCACCCCTACACGTGGGGGCTGCTCGGCTCGATCACCCGGATCGACCGCGATCGAGCCGAGCGCCTGCCGGCGATCCCCGGGCTGCCGCCCTCGCTCCTCGACCCGCCGGCCGGCTGCCACTTCCGCCCGCGCTGCCCGCACGAGTTCGACAAGTGCACCGAGGTCCCGAGCCTCGAGGCGCGCGTGCCCGCCGCGCCGGAGCACAAGGACCGCTGCTGGCTGTCTCTGGAGGACAAGCGCGAGCGCCGCAAGACCCCCGACGGCATCGGGCTCGCGGCCGGCGAGACGGTGATCTCGTGAGACCCCGAGGGTCCTCACTCACCGAGAGTTGCGCCCTCCCAGCGGTGACGTCGTGAGCGCCCCGCTGCTCGAGGTCGACCACCTCGAGGTGCTCTTCCCCGTTCGCCGGGGCCTGCTGTTCGACCGCGCGGTCGGGCACGTCCACGCGGTCGACGACGTCACGCTCTCGCTGGCCGAGGGCGAGACGCTCGGCATCGTCGGGGAGTCGGGGTGTGGCAAGACGACGCTCATCCGCACGATCGTGCGCCTCCTGGAGCCGACCGGCGGTGCGGTCCGCTTCCGCGGGGAGGACCTCGTCGGCGCCGGGCGCCGCGAGCTGCGCGCGCTGCGGCGCGAGGTGCAGATGGTCTTCCAGGACCCGCAGTCCTCGCTGAACCCGCGCAAGCGCGTCGGCCAGATCGTCGGGCTCCCGCTGCGCCTGCGCGGCGTCCCGAGCGAGAAGGTGGAGGGCGAGACGCGCGAGCTGCTCGCCCGCGTCGGGCTCAACCCCGAGCACTTCAACCGCTTCCCGCACGAGTTCTCGGGCGGGCAGCGCCAGCGCATCGGGATCGCCCGGGCGCTCGCGCTCGACCCGCGGCTGATCCTGCTCGACGAGCCGGTGTCGGCCCTCGACGTCTCGATCCAGGCGCAGGTCATCAACCTGCTGGCCGAGCTCCAGGACACCCTGGGCCTCAGCTACGTCTTCGTCGCGCACGACCTCTCGGTCGTCCGCCACGTCTCCGACCGCATCGCCGTGATGTACCTGGGCAAGGTCATGGAGCGCTCGCCGGCGGCGGAGCTGTACGCCAAGCCGATCCACCCGTACTCCCAGGCGCTGCTCAACGCGATCCCGATCCCGGACCCCGAGGAGAACCGGCGGCGGACCCGGACCGTCCTCGAGGGCGAGCCACCCAGCCCGGTCGATCCGCCGAGCGGCTGCCGCTTTCGCACGCGGTGCCCGTTTGCGACGCAGCTGTGCGCCGACGTCGAGCCGCCGCTGTGGGAGTACTCGGGCGGCCACCTCGCCGCCTGCCACCACCCCCGCAACGTCACGCCGGAGGAGATCGCCGCCGGCCGCCGCTCGGAGGAGAGCCCGCTCAGCGCGGGCGACACCGTGCCAGGCAGCGAGGACGCGGGCGCTACAGTCGGCGCGGGCCCCGATAGCTCAGTCGGATAGAGCGACTCCCTCCTAAGGAGTAGGCCCCAGGTTCGAATCCTGGTCGGGGCACTGCGCCAGGCGGTTCAGCGGTGCCCCGCGGACCTCAGCAGAGGATTTTGGGGGCCTTCTTGGTGAAGGTGCCGAGCGGGTACTCGGCGACCGTCGTGGCGCCGACGGACTCGCCGGCCGACACGGCCGACGTCGCGACGACGACGCGGTTGCCGTCCACGGCCGACGACGTGACGAGCGGAAAGCCGTCCGCGGGCCTGCTGTCGCTCACCGCGAACTCCGACTTGCTCGCGCCCGTCGCTGGCCGGCGCTCGAGCGCGAAGCCGCTGTTGGAGTCGGAGACGTACTCGGCGTAGAGGACCTGCGAGCCGCTCACGGTTGCGCCGGCGAGCGTGTCGAAGTTGCAGTAGTCGGTGTTGGAGGCACCATCGACGTTGACCTGCGACCCGCCGCTGACCGAGCCGGCGTACAGCTCGGTGTCGAACTCGTGGAACTGGTTGTCCATCGAGCGCCACAGCGACGCGACGCGCTTGCCGTCAGTGTCGACGGTCGTCGGGCCCTGGGCTGAGCCCGGGTCGCTCGAGACGACGCGCGCGTCGCTACGTAGCGTCTTCGCCGTCGTCGACGCGATCGGGCGGATCGCGAGGAAGGCGCGCTTGCGGTCCTTGCTCGCCTTGTGGACGGCGATGTAGGCGACCTTGGAGCCGCCAACGGAGGGGAGCACCTCCGACGCGTCGCCGGACGCGAGCTTGAGGGTGCGCTCGGTCCCGGAGGCCAGGTCGAGGATGACGATGCGGCAGCCGGCGCCGGAGTCGTACTGGGGCCCGCTCGCAGCGACGCCGCCGGTGCGGCGCGGCTCGGTGGTGCACCGGGAGTAGGCCGCGACGACCTTGCCGGCCGCGTCGGTGCCGAGGTCGAGGTCGAACGGGACGCGGCGCGTGGCGCCGCTGGGGTGGGTGAGGGTGCCCTGCGGATCGCGGACGGCGAGGGCGAACGCGGCGCCCTGCTTCTCGCTCCAGGCGGTCCAGCCCCCGGCCGCGCCGGCGATCGTGACCTCGGTCGTGGTGCCCAGCGTCGTGGGGGTCGGGGCCTGGGCGCTGGCGGCAGCCGGAGCGACCAGGGCGACCGCGGCGATGGGAGAGGCGATTTTCTGGAAGATCATCATGAGCCAACTTACTGCCCGGCGTTTGCTTCATCACACGGGCATCCGTCCTGCCCGTGCCCGGACCCCCGGGCTCAGCGGCCTCGTGGATAGATCGCGAAGGTCCCGATGGCGGTCGCGAGCAGGCGCCCGTCGGAGTGGCGTACCTCGCTGCGCAGCATCCCGGCGCGGCGGTTGCGCCGGTCGACGACGCTCTCGCACACGATGTCGCCCTCGGTCGCGCTCTGGAGGTAGTTGATCGAGATGCCCTGCGTGGCGATCCCCTCCTCTGGAGTCGTCTGTTTCCACAGGGTCGAGCCCATGCAGTAGTCGATCAGCGCATACGCGACGACGCCCGACAGCAACCCCGCCACGTTCAGCAGCTCGGGGCGAATCGTCAGGCGCACGCGGTCGTGCGCCTCCCATCGCATCCCGAAGAACGCGGTGACGCCGTCGACGCTGCGGGGGCCGTCCTGCTCGCTGGTCACGAGCGGTCGGGCCGCTCCGGATAGACGTCGTCGATCGTCGTGAGCGCCACGTAGGGCGCACCCGCGGCGGCCTCGATCCGCTCGCCGCCGCCGGCGAGGCGGTCCAGCACCGCCGTCACCCCGACGATCTCGTGCCCGGCGTCGTTGAGCGCCGCGATCGCCGCCAGCGTCGATCCGCCGGTCGTCACGACGTCCTCCACCACCAGGCACCGGTCGCCCGGCTCGAGCAGCGGGCCCTCGAGCCGGCGCTGAAGCCCGTGCGCCTTTGTCTCCTTGCGCACGAAGAACACCTTCGCGTCCGCGCCGCCCGCCAGCGCGGCGCACGCCACCGGGTCGGCGCCCATCGTGAGGCCGCCGACGGCCGTCGCTTCCCAGTCGCGCACGCGCTCGGCCACGAGCTCGCCCAGGGCGGTGAAGCCGGCGGGGCGCAGGATCGCCCGTTTGACGTCGACGTAGTACTGAGCCGTGGCGCCGCTGGTCAGCGTGACCTCGCCGATGACGAGCGCGTGCTCGCGCAGCTCGGCGACGAGGCGGTCGCGCGCGTCCGCGGCCACCGTCGGACTACGGTCCGGCGTTGCCCCGCACCGGGGGCGACTTGTGGCCCGGGGTGCGGTAGTAGACGTCGACAGGGTCGCCGAACGAGATCCACCTGTAGACCGCCACGGCAGACGCGTTGGAGATGCGCAGGCAACCGTGGCTGGCCGCGTAGACCGGCACGTCCGGATAGCCGTGGATCGCGTAGCCGCCGATGAAGTAGTTCGACATGAACATCCCGTGGGCGTTCGTGCCCGGGGACCTGCGGTAGACGTGGAAGTGTCCGAGCACCGTCGGCGTGGACGGCTTGCCCGACGAGAGCGGCTCGATGCGCACGACCCGTCCGCCCGGCGCGATCAGCGCGAGGACCTGATGGGTCAGGTCGGCCTCGACGTGCTTGCCGTGCTCCGGGTAGCGGACGCGGAACTGGCCGCCGCCGTGCGCGAGCGCGCGGAAGACGTCGACGTTGGCCTGCGTCGTGCGGGCGCGGCCCGTGAGCTTGCGGAAGGCCAGCACGGCCCGGGCGGTCTTGGCGTCGTACCCGCCCGAGCTCGAAGGGTCGTAGCCCTCGGCGCGCAGGCGCGACTGAAGCCAGCGCACCGCCGGCCCGCGGGCGCCGAAGCCGGCGCCCGGTCGGATGACCCGGACCGGGCGGCTCGTCCCGACGACCGTGCCCATCTCCTTCGTTGCGAGATGGCTGACGCGAGCGGTCACGGTGCCCGCCGTCCTCGGCGTGAAGCCGAGGAGGAAGCGGCCGAACTGGTCGCTGACGCGCTGAACGGCCAGGGTCCGCTGCTTGACGCGCTTGCCCCCGACGTAGAAGCGGACGACCACGCGCTGCTTGGCCACGTACGGCTTGAGCGCGCCGCGCAGGCGCAGGCGCTGCCCGACGAGAACCGTGCCGTCGCCCGCGCGCTCGACCCGCAGGACGAGTCGGCCCTGCTTGGGCCTCGGCGTCGGGGTCTGCGCAGTGGCCGCCGACGGGATGGTCGCGGCACCGGCGAGAGCGAGAAGAAGGG
>DAINCW010000029.1:0-17990 GCA_036732205.1 Solirubrobacteraceae bacterium
CGATCGATCCGGCCGTCAGAAAGACGAGCAGGCCGATGCATCGCACGGTCAAGATCGGCACAACGGCTAGGCGCGGGGCACGCCGGCCTCTCGACGTTCGCACTGGTCTCCGCGACGGGCACGATCGACCCGGCGACGGCCTCCGGCCTGACGACCGCGAACGTGTCCAACCCGGCCCAAGGCGCCTACTGCATCTCGGGTCTGGCGACCACGCCGAAGAACGTGCAGGTCAATGCGGTCAGCAGCTCGCTCGGGCCGCTGGCGACGGACGCACAGCTCGGGCCGGGCGTCGGCACGGGTTGCCTCCCGACCACGCAGGTGTCGGTGCGGATCTGGGCGTCGAACAACTCGACGGTCAGCACGTCGTTCTTCGTCGTCATCATCTGAGCTGAGCAGAGCTGAGTTGGAAACGCGGCGCCCGCTTCGGCGGGCGTCGCGGGCTCTCAGGTGGGGCGCCGCGTGCGGCCCGCCACCAGCAGGGCCCAGCCTGCCGCTCCGCCGGCGAACAGCGCCGGGGCGAGCGGCAGCAGGTGACGCGGCTCGCTGAGGAACACCGCGTTGACCGCGGTGGAGCCGGCGGCGACCAGCAGGATCGCGGCGCACGCCGCCGATCGGCGCAGGATGAGGCCGATGCCGAGCCCGGCCAGGGCGAGTCCCACCAGCAGGATGTGGATGGCGAGCGGGATGGCCTTCAGGCGCTGGTAGGCGCTCTGGCGCGTCGGCGTGGTCCACATCCTCGAGGCCTTCGCCAGCAGCATTCCGCTGAAGCCGATGGGATCTGACCCTCCGTAGCGCGAGACGTTGCGCCATGCCTCCTTGCGCAGCGCGGCAGCGCGACCGAGGCCACGATCGCGGGCGGCGACGATGTCGAGCATCTTCTCCTGGGGGATCTTCGACACCGGCCTCGTCCGGTAGTACGGCATCTGTCGCCTGACCGCCGGCGCCACGGCGCGCTTGAACCCGTCCACGGTGCCGTGCCCCGGGAGGTACGTGCCGACGTAGAACGCCGATCCACCGGCGGTGCTGACCGGCACGAAATGGCCGGCGCGCGCGCTCGCGTGCAGGATCCACGGCCCGGTGATCAGCAGCGCGCCGGCCACGACCGCCGCGGCGGACAACAACCCGGTCCGGCGCGAGACGCGCCGCAGCGCCACGAACGCCCATGCGGCGAGGAGCACGACGATCACGAGCAGGTCGGCGCGCACGAGCACCGTGGCGCCGGCCAGCACGCCGGCGAGCCAAAAGCGCCACGGCGAGCCCCGCTTGAAGGCCCAGACCAGGGCGGCCAGTGCGAGCGTGAGCGCCAGGCCGCCGAGCGGCTCGCTCAACGCGCGAGCGGCGGCGTCGTCGAGGGGTTGGTAGAAGGCCGTTGCCGCGCCCGCCGCGAACCCTGCCCACGGGCCGGCGATGAGGACGGCGAGCAGGATCGCGGCTCCGATCCCCAGAGTCGAGACGACCGCCTGCGCGGTGTAGACGGACTCGGGGTCGAGCTGGTTGGCCGGCGAGCCGCCGATCCAGCGGGCCGCGCCGAAGAGCGCGGGCGTGCCGGGCGGCCAGTGCAGCGGGTCGTTCATGGTCGCCACGGCGAATGGGCCGCCGTTGCCAAGCGAGCGGCCAAGCGCCAGGTAGGCCTGTTCGTCGGCGGACCGTGGCGGCGTATGGTGCTCGGCGTCGCTCATGCGCAGGGCGGCACCGCCCGCCACGATCGCCACGTAGACGGCCGCGAACAGCAGCACGCGGCTCCCGCCACTGCCTAGGCTGAGGCGAGTGCGCCACCGTCGGCTTCTCGCGTTGATCGGAACCGTGGCCGCCGCGCTGCCCGCATCGGCTGCGGCGGCGACCACTGGGGGCTCGTACACGAACCCGATCATTCCCGGAAACCTTCCGGATCCCTCAATTGTTCACTCCGGGGGTGCGTGGTGGTTGACCGGCACCAGCGGGGACTGGGCGCCGCTGTTCCCGGTCTTTCGCTCGACCGACCTCGTGAACTGGTCCGAGGTGGGGGCGGTCTTCCCCGCTGCGCCGCCGGGGACGACGGGCAAGTTCTGGGCGCCGGCGATCGCCGCTCTGCACGGCCGGTTCCTCGTCTACTACTCGGCGGCGCGCCGCGGCGGGCCGCCGTGCGTCTCCGTCGCGCGGGCTCCGGCCGCGACCGGGCCCTACCGCAACGTCGGGCTCGTCGCCTGCCAGCCCACGGGCTCCATCGATCCCGCGGTGTCCCGCGATGCCGGCGGCCACCGCTACCTCGTGTGGAAGCAGAAGGGCGCGGGACAGGGGGTCTGGGGCGCCCCGCTGACGCCCAGCGGGACCCGGCTGGCGGCCGCGGCGGTCCGCCTGACGCTGCCCAACGCCGCGTGGGAGCAGGGCGTGACCGAGGGCCCGGACATCGTCTTCCACGCGGGCCGCTACTACCTCTTCTACGCCGGCGGCCACTGCTGCCGTCCGCCATGCACCTACGCCGAGGGGGTCGCTCGCTCGAAGAACATCCTCGGGCCCTACGTCAAGGCGCCGGCCAACCCGCTGCTGCGCAGCGGGAACGGCTGGAAATGTCCGGGTCATGGCTCGCTGGTCAGCTCGCCTGGAGGGCTGTACCTCGTGCATCATGCCTACCCGGAGGACGACCCGTTCGACCTCGGGCGCGAGACGCTGCTCGATCCCGTTGCCTGGGGCGACGACGGCTGGCCGGCCATCGGCGCCGGCGGCGTGCCGGTGGCGACCGCCGCCGCGCCCCTGGGCGTCGCACAGGCGCCGCCGCGGCCGTTCGTGGACCGCTTCACAGCGCCTGCCCTCGCCCCCGGCTGGGAATGGCCGCTCGCCGCGCCGCCGCGGGTGCGCCTCGCGGCCAGCACCGTGCGCGTCGGCCTCGGGACGATCAGCCGCGCGACGACGAGTCGCAACTTCATCGCGATCGCGCGTCCGCGGCCCGAGGGCCTGCTGTCGGTCCTCACCGCTCGCGGGCCGATCGGGGTGCGCGCCACCAGGAGCAGGGGCGTCGAGGTGATCGACGGTGGGCGTGTGGTCGCAAGCCTGCCGCTCCAGGCGCTCGACGTCCGCCTGGACGTCCGCGACGCGAGCGCGATCGCTGCCTACGCGCGCGCTGCGCGCGGGCCGTGGCGCCCGGTCGGGCCCCTCCTGCGCGGCGACGTGGATCGCGTGGCCCTGGGCCCCGGGACGTTCGCGGACGTCAGCGTCCGCGCGCTGCCGTGACGGCGCACGAAGAGATCGCCGGCGACGGTCGCGCGTGAGCTGTAGCGGCTGGGCACGAGATCGCGGATCTCGGTGAACGCCCGGTCGTGCAGCAGCGCCGTGCGCCAGCGCAGCTCGATGCGCTGGATCCCCTTCGTCCACGGCGAGTCGGCCTTGCCGTAGAGGGGGCGGACGAGCAGCAGGCGGGTGCCCGGCGCCAGCGTGTCAAGTGCCGGCATCAGCACGCGGTGCACGCGGGACGCGCGCAGGCGCCTCAGCGCGTCGACCCAGTCCATGACGCGCGGGTCGTGCGGAGCTCCCAGCGGCGTCAGGAAGCGCATGCCCGACGGGAGGTAGTAGTGCAGGACCGGCACCTCCTCGGGCGCCGGCGACGCGACCAGCGTTCCGCGTGGCAGCTCGGGGCCGAGCGCGTTTGCGATCGTCGCCACGTTGCTCTTGTTCTGGAACGTGTGCGTCGGCGGCTTGCCGAGCCAGAACGCTCCGATGGTCACGGCGAGCGCCGCCATGCCGACCACGCCGGCGCGGGCGAGCCCGGCTCCGAGCAGGATCACCAGCGGAGCGAGCACGATCACCAGGTAGCGCAGTGCCCATGCGGGCGTGGCCACCCGCGAGAACCCCCACGCGAGCAGCAGCGTGCCGGCCGACAGGGCGAGCAGCGCGAGGAGCGATCGCCGCTCGCGCGGCCCGCGCCGCCAGAGCGCTCCGGCGGCGCCGCCGAGCCCGGCGACGAGCAGGAGGTCCTCGGGGATCCGGCCGCCCAGCATCCGCGTCAGCGCCCGGCCGAGCGACTTGCCCACGGGCTTGTGCGACCACGGGGCGCCCGTGTGGTGGCTCTGGAACAGCAGGGTCGGCACCCACGGCGCGAAGAGGAGCGCGGCGCCGCCGAAGGCGATCGCGATGTCGATCGCAAGGCCACGACGGTCCGGGCCCGCGGTCAGCAGGCCGAGGGCCGCCACACCGGCCGTGGCCATGAAGAACAGGCCCCATCCGTGCGTGTAGAGCAGCGCGGCCATGAGGATCGCGAGCACCACGGCGTACCGGCGCCGGCGCCAGACCAAGGCGTGCAGGAACGCGCCGGTCGCGAGCGTCGCCAGCAGGAAGACGAGCGAGTACATGCGTGTCTCGTCGGCGTACAGGGCGAGGAAGGGGCTGAAGCACGCAAGCAGCGCCGAGGCGATCCCGGCGCGTGGGCCGAACGTGCTCCAGCCGGCCCACAGCGCGGCGGGCACCGCCAGCACGGCGCAGAGCAGCGAGAGCGAGTGCGTGGTGGCCGCCGACGTGCCGAACGCGCTGGTCCACACGTGAAGCAGCACGTAGTACAGCGGCGGCGAGCCGTCGAACCGCAGGACGTGCGGGATCGAGCCCAGCGGGTGGGAGGCGATGCCGATCGAGATGCCCTCGTCGATCCACAGGTGCGCGTTCAGCGCCCGGTCGTGCAGTGCGAGGGCGATCGCGGTGAGCACGAGACCGCAGCCCACGCCGATCGCGATCCGCGGTGTGACGGTGCGACTCCACCAGCTGCGGCGGTGCCGGAGCGCTGGACCGGCCGCAGATGCGGCCGCGGCGCTCATGTGCCCGTGGCGGCCTGAGGACGCAGCGTCCGCAGCGGTGCGAGGCCGCCGTAGCGCACCAGCAGGAGGGCCAGGCCCACCAGCGTGATGGGCACGAAGAGCACAAGTCGCAGGGCGATCACGTAGGCCAGCGGCGCGCCGCCGCCGCCGACGGCCTTGACCGCGAAGATGATCGCGGCGTCGAAGGTTCCGACATAGCCGGGAGCGGCCGGCACGAGCGCCACGAGGTTCGTCAGCGCCACGACGTACATCGCGCCGAGCAGGTTGAGCGGCACGCCGACGGCGTGCGCGGCGAGCAGGTAGACGGTCGCCTCGGTGGTCCAGATCGCGACCGACAGGGCGAGAAGCCCGGCGCCCTGGCCGCTGAGCAGCGCACGCGAGGGCGCCAGGAGGCGGCGCACCGTCAAGAGCGCCGACTGGGCGCGGGGGTGGTTGCGCAGGCGCCACAGCACGGCGCCCCCGGCCAGCGCGAGGACGGTGAGCCCGCCCGCCAGCAGCGGCAGCGCCGCACCGGTCGGCAGGGAGTCCCCGCCCACCAGCGCGACGGCGAGCACCGCGAACAGTCCGGCGAGCGCGGCGGCATCGAGCAGGCGCTCGGCAACGGCCGCGCCGAGCGTGTCGCGCTTGGCGGCGCCCGAGCGGCTGGCGCTCAGCACGACCTTCGGCGCGTCGCCGGCGCGGGCCGGCAGTGTGTTGTTGCCCATGTAGCCGACCGTGGTCAGGCCGTAGGCGTCGCCGCGGGTGGACCGCACGTGCGACAGCTCGAGCAGGCGATGCCAGCGCTCGCCGCGCAGCAGGGTCGCGCCCGCGTACACCGCGAGGGCCGCGAGGAGGTCCTCGACCGCCGGCCCCGTGGAGGGCAGGTGCGGCATGCGCTGCCGCGACAGCCACCAGACGACGCCCGCCAGCGCGACCAGCGAGACGCCGGCCTGGATGGCGAGGGTGCGACGGGAGGTCACGGTCGCGACCGTCCTGCGGTCAGGCGGCCTCGGAGGCCAGCGCGGACTCGCGCTGCATGGCCGGCGTGGCCGGAGCGTCCCGGTAGGGGTGCTCGTCCACCGTGTCGGCCTCCTCGTGGTAGGCCGACTCCACGTTGACCTCCCAGATGTCGTGCGCCGCGCCGAGCGTGAGGTTGTCCACCGCACGCATGGCCGTGAGCATCGAGTGGTCGGAGTTGTTGTAACGGTGCAGGCCGTTGCGCCCGACCTGCTGGAGGTTGCGGATGCCAGCCAGCCAGCCCTTGATGACGTCGACGCGCTCCGCGTAGTCGCGGTCGTACATCGGGTAGGCGAGCGGCACGCGCACGACGTGGCCGCGCTTGACCTTGTCGGGCGACGCGAGGTTGAGCTCGGCCAGTTCGCGCGTGGCCAGCTCGACCAGCTTGTCGTCGTCCATCGTCCACATGTCGTCGCCCTGGAAGGTGAAGTACTCCATGCCGATACACGCGGTCGTGGGGTCCGGCACCATCCACGGCGACCACGAGCGGTAGTTCTGGATGCGCCCGACGCGCACGCCCGGCTCATGGATGTAGATCCAGTTGTCGGGGAAGAGGTCCTCGCCCTCGAGGATCAGTGCGACGGTGAGGAAGTCGCGGTAGCGCAGGCCGCGGGCGGCCTTGTCGAGCTCGGGCGCCTTCTCGGGGCGAGCGAGCTTGACCGTGTCGCGCAGCGGCAGCGACGAGATGACCGCGCTGGGCTCGTACACGTTCTCACCGGCGTGGATCTCGACGATCTCGCCGTCCTCGACGACGATCCGGGTCACCGGCGTCTCGAGCAGCACCTCGCCGCCGAGCTCGCGGATGCGCCGCGTCATCGTGTCCCACATCTGACCCGGGCCGTAGCGCGGGTAGTTGAACTCGCTGATGAGCGACTTGATCTTGTTGCCCTTGTTGCCGAAGAAGGCCGACTTGGCGGCGCTGAAGAACGAGAGGCCCTTGATGCGCTGGGCGGCCCACTCGGAGCGCAGCTCGGTGCAGGGAACGCCCCACACCTTCTCGGTGTAGGTCTTGAAGAACAGCTCGTAGAGGCGCTTGCCGAAGCGGTTGGAGACCCACTCCTCGAGCGACTCCTCCTTGCCCTTGGGCTTGATGACCGCAACCAAATAGGAAAAGCCCGCTCGGACGAGCTCGAAGGGGCCGAGCTTCTTGACGACGTCGGCGCCCTGAAGCGGGTAGTCGAGGAACTTGCCGGTCCAGTAGATGCGCGACATGCGCGGGCGCCGCAGGAACTCGTCGCCCATGATCTCGTGCCAGAGGTCGTCGACCTCTTTGTTCTTCGTGAAGAAGCGGTGGCCGCCGAGGTCGAAGCGGTAGCCCTCCGGGTCGACGACGGTCTTGGCGATGCCGCCGACCTGGTCCTCGGCCTCGAGGACGACGACGGGCTGGCCCTGCTTGGCGAGGAGGTAGCCGGCGGTCAGTCCGGCCGGGCCTCCGCCCAGGACGACGACGGGGCTCTCTTGGGAAATCTCAGTTCGCGCGATCACAGTCCGATGTCTACCCCGTCACCGCGCGCTCGGGAACCGATCAGGGCCCCCGGCTAACAGTCCCTAACTGTCTCAACCGCGGGGCAAATGGAGGACGAAGAGGGCGCCCGGACCCGGCCGCGCGAGCGTCAACGTGCCACCCATCCGGGTGGCCAGCTCGCGCCCGATCGCCAGCCCGAGGCCGAAGCCGGCGCCGCGTCCCGGCTGGCTGCCGCGGCGGAAGCGCTCGAAGATCAGGTCGGCCTCGTCGCCCGGAATGCCGGGGCCGTCGTCCTCGACGGTGACGGCGACGGTGCCGTTCTCGCCGCCCACCTGCACGCGCACCGGCTGGTCGGCCGGGCTGAAGCGAACGGCGTTGTCGACGAGGATGCGCACGATCCGCGCGATCGCCCCCGGGTCCCCCAGCGCCCAGCAGCCCTCGGGCACGGCGAGCGCGACGCGGCCCTGGCGCTCGAACTCGCCGGCGACCGCTCGGCACAGCTCGCCGAGCTCCACGCGCTCGGTGCGCAGGGCGACATCGGCGTCGATGCGCGACAGGTCGAGCAGGTTGGTGGCGAGGCCGTTGAGCCGGTCGGACTGCTCGCGTGCGCGCGTGACTTCGCCGCGGAGCTGCGTGAGGTCCTCGGGGCGGCCGTCGCGCAGCTGCTCCTCCAGCAGCTCGAGCATCCCGTGCAGGGAGGCGAGCGGCGTGCGCAGCTCGTGCGATGCGGTGGCGACGAACGCGCGGCGGGCCTCCTCCTGCGTGCGCACCCGCTGCTGCATGGCGGCGAACGCCCGGGTGACCTCGCCGAGCTCGTCGCGCGCCTCGTCGACCGGCAGCGGCGCCGTGCCCCCGGCGGCGTCCAGGTCGCGCGCGGCGTCGCGCAGGCGAGCCAGGCGGCGCAGCAGCGCGGTGGCCAGGCCGATGCCCAGGACCAGGGCGACGATGAGTCCGACCGCTCCAGCCGCGATGAACGCGCGGCGAACGTCGCGCACCGAACCCGAGACGTCGCCGAGCGGCTTGCGCGCGGCGACCGCCCACTGTGCGTCGCCGATCCGCACCGGCACGGCGACGAATGCGGTGTTCCCGGTGATGGTCGCCTGGGAGCGCCCGGTGCGCAGCGCCTTCTCGGCGTCGGCGAAGTTGTCGCGAAGGTCGGGGTCTGAGTCGTAGATGCGCGACAGGTCGGGGTCGAGGACCGCGACGCGGGCGCCGGCGCGCTGGGCGAGGGCGCGCGCCACGCGGTCGAGGCGGCCGATGTCGACGCCGGCGTCGCCGCTCTTGACCGACCGGAAGCCGTCACGCGACTCGAACACCGCCGTCTTGAGGTTGTTCTCCGCGTTGCGCCGCAGGCGGTCCTGGAGCGGCGAGAGCAGGCCGACGGCCGCGACGAGCAGGGTGACCGCGCTGACGATGACCAGCGCGCCCGCGAGCTGCGGGCGCAGGCCGAACGCGGGCAGGCGCCTCACGGCTCGCGGAAGCGGTAGCCCGTGCCACGCACCGTGAGGATGAGCCGCGGGTCCTCGGGGGCCTCCTCGAGCTTCTCGCGCAGGTGGCGCACGTGGACGTCGATCGCCCGCGGGTCCCGGTAGGCGCTGTCGCCCCAGATCGCGCGCAGCAGCTCCTGGCGGTTCTGCGGCTGGCCGGGCGCCATCATGAGGCACGCGAGCAGCTCGAACTCCGAGAAGGTCAGGCGCACCGCCTCACCGCGAACGAGCACCTCGCGCGCGGCGCGGTTGATCGTCACCTCGCCGATCGTCTGCTCCTGCGGCTCGCCGCGCCAGGCGCCCGCACGGCGCAGCACGGCGCGGATGCGGCTGCGCAGCTCCGCCAGGCCGAACGGCTTGGTGACGTAGTCGTCCGCGCCGGACTCGAGGCCCTCGACGGCGTCCGCCTCGCTGTCGAGCGCGGTGAGCATGATGATCGGCACGACGTTGCGCTGGTCGCGCAGGGCGCGGGCGACGTCGTGGCCGTTGGGCCCCTCGCCCAGGCTCACGTCGAGCAGGATCACGTCGAAGCTCTCGGCGCTCGCGAGCTGGAGCGCGCTGGCGCCGTCGGCGACCGCCTCCACCGCGTGGCCCTCGCGCGCGAACGAGCGCGTGAGCAGCTCGCGCAGCGGCTCCTCGTCCTCGGCGATGAGGATGCGCAGGCGCTCGGCAGTGGCGGCGGGTTCGATGGTCATCGATGAGACATTCTGGCCGAGGACGCTCCGCAATCCGTCCACCAGGCCATCCCCAGTTCACGGTACGCGCCCGCGCGGTCGACCCGATTGCAGCATGTCCAACGGGACGGTCCACCTTCGTGCCGTCGGGGACGTGGCGAAGGGCGGGGACCCGGCAGCGCCGAATGGCGTCACCCAGCCCTCTCGGCGCGGTGGCTCCCGGCGCTTTCTGACCGACGTAATCGTCGAGCTCGGCTTCGTCGAGCGCGAGCGCGTCGAGGAGGCCGTGACCGCCGCGCGCTCCGCCGGTCGCACGCCGGAGGCGCTGCTGGTCGAGCGCGGCACGCTGACCGCCGACCAGCTCGCGCGGGCCGTCGCGGAGCGCTTCGGCCTCGACTACCTGGACCTCTCGCACTACCCAGTCGACATGACGGCTGCGAACGCCGTCGACCTCGCCACCGCCAAGCGCCACGCCCTCGTGCCGGTGACGTTCGTCGACGAGTCGACGCTGCTGGTCGCGATGGAGGACCCGTCCAACGTGGTCGCGGTGGACGACCTCGCGCTGCGCACGGGGATGGGCGTGCGCGTCGCGGTGGCGTCGCGCGACGACATCGCGGGCGTCGTCGCCAAGCTCAGCCGCTTCGACAGCGCCGTCGCCGAGGCGGTGGAGGAGGACTCCGCCGCGGCCACCGAGGTCACCGACCTCCACGAGTCCGCCACCGAGACGCCGGTCATCAAGCTCGTCAACTCGATCGTCGCCCAGGCGGTCGAGCAGGGTGCGTCGGACATCCACTTCGAGCCCGAGGAGCGCGACCTGCGCGTGCGCTTCCGCGTCGACGGCGTGCTCGCGCAGTCCACGATCGTGCCACAGCGCATGGTCCCCGGCGTGGTCTCGCGCATCAAGATCATGGCCGACCTCGACATCTCCGAGCGGCGCCTGCCGCAGGACGGGCGCGTGGCGCTGACGGTCGACGGCCGGCAGGTCGACCTGCGCGTCGTGACGCTGCCCAGCGTGCACGGCGAGTCCGCGGTGCTGCGCATCCTCGACAAGGAGTCGGTGGTCATCGAGCTGCCCCGGCTCGGCATGGCCGAGGACGACCGCACGCGCTTCCTGCGCTCCCTTCATCGCTCCCACGGCGCCGTGCTGGTCACCGGTCCGACCGGGTCGGGAAAGAGCACCACGCTCTACGCGGGCCTGAGCCTGATCAACTCGCCGGAGAAGAACATCATCACGATCGAGGACCCGGTCGAGTACCAGGTCGAGGGCATCACGCAGGTGCAGGTGAACCCGAAGGCCGGGCTGTCGTTCGCCAACGGCCTGCGGTCGATGATGCGCGCGGACCCCGACGTGATCATGGTCGGCGAGATCCGCGACCGCGAGACGGCGCAGATCGCGATCGAGTCGGCGCTGACCGGCCACCTCGTCCTGACGACGCTGCACACCAACGACGCGCCGACCGCCATCACCCGCCTCGTCGAGATGGGCATCGAGCCGTTCCTCGTCGCTTCAGCCGTGGACCAGGTCGTCGCCCAGCGCCTCGCGCGCATGCTGTGCTCGAGCTGCAAGCGCCGCACGCTGCTGCCGGCCGACCTGCTCGTCGAGCACGGCTTTGTCGCGCAGTACGACGTCGAGGCCTACGAGCCCGTGGGCTGCGGGCGCTGCGGCGGCTCGGGGTACCGCGGCCGTGTCGGCCTGTTCGAGGTCATGGACGTGACGCCGCGCATCCGCGACCTCGCGCTGCGGCGCGCCTCGGCCGACGAGTTCGCCGACGTCGCCGCGTCGGAGGGCATGCGCTTCCTGCGCGAGGACGGCCTGGAGAAGGTCAAGGCCGGCGTGACCTCGATCGACGAGGTCGTGCGAGTGACGGGAGCGGGCTGACCATGGACCTCGACTTCGCCGCCGTCCTCATGGCCGTCCTCGAACGGCGCGCGAGCGACCTGCACATCACCGCGGGCGCACCGCCGACGATCCGCGTCCGCGGCCGGCTGGAGGCACTCGAGGGCTATCCCGAGCTGAGCTCCACCGACACTCGCGAGATCGTCTACTCGATCCTCACCGACGACCAGCGCAAGCGCCTGGAGTCCGACCTCCAGCTCGACTTCGCCTACTCCGTGCCCGGTGCCGCGCGCTTCCGCGTCAACGCCTACCGCCAGCGCTTCGCGCTCGGGGCGGCGTTCCGGCTCATCCCGCAGGAGATTCCGGCGATGGACTCGCTCGGGCTTCCGCCGGTGGTCGCCGAGTTCACCCGCAAGCCGCGCGGCCTCGTGCTAGTCACGGGCCCGACCGGCTCCGGCAAGTCCACGACGCTCGCGGCGATGATCGACGAGATCAACGCGACGCGCAGCGAGCACATCATGACCGTGGAGGACCCGATCGAGTTCCTCCACCGCCACAAGCAGTGCCTCGTCAACCAGCGCGAACTGGGGTCCGACGCGACCTCCTTCGCCTCCGCGCTGAAGGCCGCGCTGCGCCAGGACCCGGACGTGATTCTCGTCGGCGAGATGCGCGACCTCGAGACCATCTCGACCGCGCTGACCGCGGCCGAGACCGGGCATCTCGTCTTCGCCACGCTGCACACGCAGGATGCGCCGCAGACGATCGACCGCATGATCGACGTGTTCCCGAGCAACCAGCAGGCGCAGGTGCGCGTGATGCTCTCGGTCGCGCTCCAGGGGATCCTCACGCAGCAGCTCCTGCCCACCGCCGACGGCTCCGGCCGGATCGTCGCCGTCGAGGCCCTCGTGCCGACGCCCGCGGTGCGCCACCTCATCCGCGAGGGCAAGACGCACCAGATCTACTCGGCGATGCAGACCGGCGGCGCGCACGGAATGCAGACCATGGACTACGCGCTGGCCGACCTCGTGCGCGAGGGGAAGATCACGCGCGAGCTCGCGCTCGCGCGCGCGGGCAACGCGGAGGAGCTCGCCCGGCTGCTCGGGTCGCCGGCGCTCCAGGCGGTGGCCCGGTGAGCGAGGTCTTCGTCTTCCGCGCCGTCGACACGCTCGGCTCGCCAGTGCACGGCGAGGTCGAGGGGACGTCGACGCAGGCCGTCCTCGACCAGCTCAAGCAGAAGGGCCTCGTCGTCCTCGAGGTCAGCGCCAAGGCGACCAAGCTCGACATCGACCTCGCCGTCTTGCGGCGCATCAAGGCGCACGACCTGACGGTGATGACGCGTCAGCTGTCGACGATGGTCACCTCTGGCCTGACGCTGCTGCGCGCGATCCAGGTGCTGGAGGAGCAGACGGAGTCGCCCAAGCTGCGCACGACGCTGCTCGCCATCCGCCAGGACGTCGAGGCGGGCACGGCGCTTTCGGAGGCGATGGCCAAGCACCCGAAGGCGTTCTCGCCGCTGTACGTGTCGATGGTGCGCGCGGGGGAGACCGGCGGGTTCCTCGAGTCCGCGCTGCTGCGCGTTGCGGACCAGCTCGAGTCCGAGGACTCGCTGCGCCGCCAGGTGCGCTCAGCGATGGTCTATCCGCTCACGGTCATCAGCTTCGCGCTCGTCGTGCTCTTCGCCCTGATCGCGTTCATCGTCCCGACGTTCGCGAAGATCTTCAAGGACCAGGGCTCGCAGCTGCCGTCGCTGACGCGGTTCACGATCCAGATCTCCGACATCCTGCGCAACTATCCGTACCTGCTGTTCGGCGGCATGGCGCTGGCGTACTGGGTGTTCCTGAGGTGGCGCAAGTCCGAGGCCGGCCGGCCGCAGTGGGACCGCTTCCGGCTGCGGCTGCCGCTGAAGCTCGGCGACATCGTCCAGAAGGTCGCGCTCGCGCGCTGGTCGCGCACGCTGTCGTCACTGGTGAGCGCGGGCGTCCCGATGCTCGAGGCGATCGACGTCACCGGCCAGACGGCGGGCAACAGCGTCGTCGAGAAGGCGATGGTGTCCGTGCGCGCGTCGGTCCAGTCCGGCGGCACGATCGCGGGCGCGCTGCGCAGCGAGCCGATCTTCCCGGCGATGGTCACGCACATGGTGGGCGTGGGGGAGGAGACGGGCGCGCTGGAGCACACCCTCGCCAAGGTGGCGGACTTCTACGAGGACGAGGTGGCCGCGTCGGTGAAGGCGCTGACGTCGATCCTCGAGCCGGCGATGATCATCGTCGTGGGAGGGATCGTCGGGTTCGTGGTCATCTCCATGTACCTGCCGATGTTCCAGGTGTACGACAAGATCAACTAGGGGCTGGCGGGCGCGTACGGTGCCCGCTGATGACCCTCCAGAGCATCATCAGCGAACGCCTCGCCACGTGGATCGAGCAGCTTCAGTTCTTCGGCTACCGCGTGTGCCGTTGCGAGGCGTCGAATGGCGCGTTCTTTCTTCACGCACGCCGGCCGGTCGACTACGGCGTCCCGAACGTCGCCATCGACGTGTCGGAGGCCTGGGCCGAGGGGCGGAGCGATTCGACGTCGACCGCTGGAAGCCGAAAGGGCTCATCGTGCACCGCCATCCGTTCGGAGAGCCCAACACGGTCCGAGCACCCATGAGCGGGCTGATCAGCCCGACCGAGTGGATCGCGGGCGTTGAGACCACCGCGGCGCGGATGGCTGCCGACCTGCAAGGGGACGTAGAGGCCGAAGCGGGCGAAACGGACTAAGTGGACAAAGGGGACGAGACCGGCTAGGCTCTGAGCATGACTTTCGCCGATGCGTACCTAACGATCGACCAGGTGGCCGCCGAGCTTGGCTTCAAGAGCAAGAGCGGCGTCTACAAGCTCATCCAGCGCAATCAGCTCCCCGTGGTCCGCCTCAGCGCTCGGAACAGCAGGGTCGCACGCTGGGCGCTCGACGCGTACAAGGAGCGCCACGGCATCGGGGATCCGCCTGGGGTTGCTGTTGACAGCCTTGACCTCACCACGGCGCGCAAGACATTCCGTCGCCAGACGGGGCGTTCGCCCGAGCAGTGGGTCGAGGCATGGAAGGCCGGCACGATCGCCGACTCGGCCGAGAACATGGGCCTGCTCGTGCGGGCGGTCTCGCTGCGCGATTCCACCGACAAGAGGCCGGCCGCGAAGGGCGCGCGCAGGACTGCAAAGCGTCGTCGGGCAGTTCCTGCCTGAGTTCCGGCGCTCGCATGCCGGGGACAGCTCGTCGAGGTGTTCAAGGTTGACGCATGGGGGCGCCGCTCGGCGGCGAGCACCAGGCCGCCGAGCGGGATCCGCTGGCTGCCCGCGTTGACGACGTGGACCCACTGGCCGCGCGGGTCGTCAAGAAGGGGCTTGCCGCGAGCCAGGCGCCGCCCGAGAAGTCGATCAAGTGCCCCGGCGACGTCGAGGCGAAGGTCGGCACGAAGTTCGACTGCACGGCGTATTTCGCCGGCGGCCGCACCGTGACGTTCACGATCCGCGTCGACAAGGTGAATGGCAACAACGGCCACATGACCATCGTCGGCGCCAAGCAGCACTAGCCGGTCAACTTCGCGGAGAAACCGGCGCGGCCGGGTTTCTGTGCGCCCGCAACTTGCGAACGACTACCGTTCTTCCAGATCGGATGAAGCTCGACGGCGTCCATCACGTCACCGCCATCACCGGCGACGCGCCGCGCAACGTGGACTTCTACGTGCGCGTGATGGGGCTGCGGCTCGTCAAGAAGACGGTCAACCAGGACGATCCGACCGTCTACCACCTCTTCTACGCCGATCAGAACGCGTCGCCGGGCGCCGACCTCACCTTCTTCGAGTACCCCGGCGCCCCGCGCGGGCAGGTCGGCGCCGGGATGGTCGAGCGCGTCGTGTTCCGGGTCGCGTCGCAGGACTCGTTCGCCTTCTGGGCCGAGCGGCTGCGCGGCGAGGGGATCGAGGCCGAGGAGACCCCGGACGGGCTGCGCTTCGCGGACTTCGAGGGCCTCGGCCTGGAGCTGGTCGTCGAGGACGTGCCCGACCCGCCGCTGCGCGACCGCAGCCCGGACATCCCCGAGGAGCACGCGCTGAGCGGCTTCGCCGGCGTCCGGGTCCTCACCGCGGGCGTGGGGCTGGACCAGGCACTGCTCGAGCAGCAGCTGGAGTTCGAGCCTCGCGGCGAGAACGCGTTCGAGGCGCGCGGCGACGAGCGCGGCGGTTTCATCGAGTACCGCCAATCGGACGAGCGCGGCCGCGGCGGCGCCGGGACCGTGCACCATGTCGCCTGGGCATCCAAGGACGACGAGCACGAGGCCTGGCAGCGCCGCCTGGCCGAGGCCGGCGCGCCGGTCACGCCCGTCATCGACCGCTTCTACTTCCGCTCCATCTACTTCCGCATCCCGAGCGGCGTCCTGTTCGAGATCGCGACACACAGCCCGGGCTTCACGGTCGACGAGCCGTTGGACGAGCTGGGCAAGCACCTGAGCCTGCCGCCCAAGTTCGAAAAGCTGCGCGAGCAGCTCGGGCAGGTGCTGACGCCGCTCCCCACGTAGGATCCCGCGCGCATGTCGCGCATGCTCGACCTCGCCGACAAGTCCTGGCCCGTCACGCGGCGGCTGATGGGCGCCCACACGTTCATTTATCGCGCGAGCGGCGGGCGCATCGGTCACACCGGGCCGGGGCTGCCGAAGATGCTGCTGCTCGACCACGTCGGCGCGAAGACCGGCAAGAAGCGCACGTCGCCGCTGCTCTACATCAAGGACGGCGACAGCCACGTGATCGTCGCGTCCAAGGGCGGGTTCCCGAAGCACCCGGGCTGGTTTCACAACCTGAAGGCGAACCCCGACACGACGATCCAGGTCGGCCGGGACAAGATCAAGGCCCATGCCCGCGTCGCGAACGACGAGGAGCACGACCGGCTGTGGCCGAAGGCGGTCGAGTCGTATCCCGGGTATTCGGAGTATCAGGCGCGCACGGGTCGGAAGATCCCGCTCGTCGTGCTCGAGCGCCGCGCATAGCCCCGACGTTCGTTGACGGAACGCGTGTGCGGGTCAAGCCGCCCCCGCGGCGCGGTCGATGCCAAGTCCGTGCGTCCTGACGAGGGTCTTCGCGACCGTGTGCTGATGGGCCCCATCTCGGGCCTGCTGTGGCTTCTCGCGGCGCTCGTCGCCGCCTTCAACCAGGCTCTGCCGCACGGCTCCGACGACCACCGGGTGCTCACCTGGTCGCTGATCGCGGTCACGATCGCGTACGGCGTCGGCTGTGCGCGGGAGTGGATCGACTGGCGTGGGGCGTCCATCGGGGCCCACGCGGCGATGACCGCCTCGATGCAGCCCTTCATCGGCGTCTCGCTGTGGCTGACCGGCGGCGTGGACTCCTACATGGGGCCGCTCCTGGTCCTGCCGATGATCTACATCGCGTACTTCTTCCCGCCGCGCTACGCGTGGCCGCTGGTGGCCGCCGCGATCGCCACCTACTCATCGCCGGCGCTGTACGCGTCTCACCCCGACGCGCACCTGCTGTCGGCACGATCCGTGAGCTTCGGGGCCGCGTTCGTCGCGCTGACCTTCACTGTCCAGTTCCTCAAGCGTCAGCTCGTCCTCTCCGAGCGGACACAGCGCCGGATGGCGCATGAGGACGCGCTCACCGGCCTGGCGAACCGGCGTGCGTTCGACGAGGAGCTCGCCGCGTGCCTCGCCGACGCGCAGGCCGACGACCCCGTGCGCCGCGTGGGCGACAGTGGCGCTCCGAACGAGTTCGCGCTGCTGATCGCCGACATCGACGCCTTCAAGGCGATCAACGACACGTACGGCCACACGAGCGGCGACCACGTGCTGCGCGCGCTGGCCGCGCGAGCGAGCGCCGGCGTGCGGCCGATGGACTGCCTTGCGCGCATCGGCGGCGACGAGCTGGCGATCGTGGCGCCCGGCGCGGGTGAGGACGGCGCGCGCCGCCTGACCGAGGTGCTGGCCGGCGCCGCCGCGGACGTGCGTCCCGCGCCGGATGCCGACCCGCTCACCCTGACGGTGGCCTGGGCCGTCTTCCCGACCGACGGGCCCGACGTGCCGACGCTGATGCGCGTCGCCGACCAGCGCCTGCACGCGGGCAAGCGTGCGAATGAGGGGACAGACCCCTCATTCGCGTCTGACGTTCAGCTCGCGCCGGTCACGTAGGCCTGGAGCCGGCGCATGCCGGCGATCCAGCGGTCGTAGTCGCTGGTCTTGCGACGGATGAACTCCAGGACCTCGGGGTGGGGGAGGATCAGGAAGCGCTCCTCGCGCATGGCCTCGACGACGGCCTCCGCGACCTCGCTGGGCTCGAGCACCCGCCCTGCGGCCGCGACGACGCGGGCGCCCAGGCCCTCGTCCGACGCGACGTCCAGGCCGCCGCGCAGCAGCGGCGTGTCGACGCCCATCGGGCACAGGCAGCTCACGCGCAGCCCACGGTCGCCGTAGGTCACCGAAAGCCACTCGGCGAACGCCACCGCGGCGTGCTTGCTCACGGCGTACGACGCGTCGCCGATCTGCGTCACCAGGCCCGCGGCCGACGCGGTGGCCACGAAGTAGCCCTCGCCGCGGTCGACCCACTTCGGCACGAGCCGGCGCGCGGCGACGATGTGCGCGCGCGTGTTGACGTTGAGCACCCTGTCCCAGACGTCGTCCGGCGTGTCGACCAGGCCACCCACCCCGATGCCCGCGTTCGCACAGAAGACGTCGACCGGGCCGAAGCGCTCCTCGGTCTGGGCGATCAGCGAGCCG
>DAINCW010000030.1:0-13584 GCA_036732205.1 Solirubrobacteraceae bacterium
TCCACGGGTCGCGCCCGGCGAGCGTGAGGCCCACGGCGACGCCCAGGGCGATCGTGTCGATGGCGATCGCCAGCGCCGCCCAGCCCTCGCCCTCCGGGACGAATCCGGCGAGGGCGGGCGGCCGGGCGCGCGCCGGCGTCGCGCCCGCGGACGGGAGGGCGACGGCGCCGGTGGGCGTGACGGCCGCCAGGCTGGGCGGCGCAGGGTGGGCGATGGGCCCGGGCACGGTTCAGGACGGGTTGGGGGTTGGACCCGGCTGGGGGTGGGCTACTGCCGCCGCAGCCGCTCGGTGGGGCGACGGACGAGCGTGCGGACCATGTCCGCGGCGAGCAGCGAGAGCGGCACGCCGATCGTGGCGACGAGGGTGGCGGTGGCGACGTGCATGGAAATCGAACCTCCGGGTGGTGTGTTGTCCGGACCCACCGCTTCCCGAGAGCAGGTCGAGCGCAACCGTGGCGGGGGTTGGCGCGCTCTGTGCAGCCTCACGCGCCTATGGTCAGGTTTCGGGCGGGAAAGCTGCGGCGAAACCACCCGAAAGCTGCATGTCCGCGGCCGAACCTGTTGCAGCCTGCCCTTCCCTACGCCAGGCCGCGGCGCACCGCGTCGAGCTTCGCGCGCCGCGGCAGGGCCTTGACGCGGGCCTCCAATCGCCGCGCGGCGGTCGCGTCGGGCAGCTCGACGGAGGCCGCGAGCTCGACCGGCAGGCGGGTGCGCGTATAGCGGGCGCCCCGGCCGGCGCTGTGGGCGGCGACGCGCCGGTCGAGATCGACCGTCCAGCCGCAGTACAGCGAGTCGTCACGGCAGCGCAGGAGATAGACCCAGGCCACGGCGCATAGCTTCGCTGCCGAAGCGGCGGCGTCCTGCTTCGCCGCGTCTACGCCGCTTCGGCGTCCCGCGCGCGCTGGGCATCGCGGGAGCGCAGGCGGACCGGCGCGTGGTGCAGGGCGCGCAGGCGCACGTCGCGCCACGACAGGCCCTCGTTGACCAGGGCGGGCGTGCCCATGATCACCGCGGTCGCGATCTCGACCGACTGAAGGACGATTCCGTACCCCAGGGCGTCGGCCGAGCCGACGTGGTAGCCGGCGGTCAGGACCGCCACGCACGCGGCCTGGAAGACGCCGAGGTTCGACGGCGTCGCCGGCAGCGCCGCGGTCACGTTGACCGCGAAGAGCACCGCGGCGGCCGCCCCGAGGCCGGCGCGACCGTCCAGGCCGAAGGCGACGAGGAGCAGGTAGCACGACAGCCACTGGAGCGCCCAGGCGCCGAGCTGGAAGAACGTCGCCTGCACGGCGAGCTTCGGGCGGCGGAAGACGGACAGCCCGGCGCGCACCTTCGCGCTGGCCGCGCGCGCCTGGGCCAGCCATGCGCGCACGCGGCGCGAGCGCGACGCCGGGCCCGTCCGCAGCAGCGCGGGAGCGACCACAACCGACAGCAGGACTGCCAGCGGGGCGATGGCGATGGCCAGCAGCGCGCCGTGGTGGTCGGCGAACAGGTCGATCGTCGAGAACATCGTGATGCCGAGGATCGCCAGCGCCACGAGGTTCAGCAGCGTCTGGGAGACCAGCGTGCCGAGCACCGTGGGCAGCGACTCGCGCGGGCGGCCGATGCGCCGGGCGACCACGAGCGCGCGCGATGGCTCGCCGAGGCGCGCCGGCAGCGTGGCGGACATGAGCACGCCGATCGCGGTGCCCCGCATGGCGTCGCGCCGGCGCACGCGGCGGCCCGGGAACGCGGCGCGCAGGATGGCGTGCCAGGCGACGGCGCGCAGGACCATCGACGCGCACATCACGCCCAGGCCGGCGAGCACCCACGTCGGGCTGGAGTCCACGAGCGACCGTCCGATCCGGTCGACGCCGATGCGCTGAAGCGCCAGCAGGGAGAGCAGGACGCCGGCGAGCATGGCCACGCCCAGGGCGCCCCGCCGCAGCAGGGCGAGGGCGGCCCGGCGGCCACCCGGAGGCGGCGGCATGAGGCTCGGGAGCCTGCGGGCGGGTGAGCGCGGCAGCCCGTCGGAGGGCAGCGCGCCGACCCGGACGGCGGCCCGCCGAGCGGCGCCCTGCGGCTGCGGCACGGCGATCGCGTCCTCGTACGCCTCGAGGACCTCCTCGGCGACGTGCGGCCACGCGAAGCGGTGTGCGTGCTCGGCGGCCGCGTGCCCCATCGCCACCGTGCGCGCCGGGGCGAGGGCGAGGTCGTGCAGCGCCTCGGCGAGCGCCGTGGCGTCGCCGTGCGGGACGAGGACGCCGTCCTGGCCGTCGGCCACGACGTCGCGGTAGCCGGGGATGTCGGACGCGACGACGGCGGTGCCGGCGGCGAAGGCCTCGGTGAGCACCATGCCGAACGACTCGCCCCCCAGGGCCGGCGCGGCGAGGACGTCGGCGTCGCGCAGGGCGGCGTGCTTGGCCTCGTCGTCGACCTTGCCCAGCGCTGTGACGCCACGGGGATCGAGCAGGATCGGCGCGACCTCCTCGGGCTCGGCACCGACGAGGACGAGCTCGGCGGGCACGTGCTCGCGCAGCGCCTCGAACGCGCGCAGCAGCAGCGGCAGGCCCTTGCGCTCCACGGCCTGGCCGACGAAGACGATGCGCAGCGGGTCGCCGGGGGCGCGCACCCGGGGCTACGGCGGGTGCCCCGGAACATCGACGCCGTTGGGGATCACGCGGTAGTGCCCGCCGAAGAAGCGCCGGCCGTACCAGGCGGCAGCCTCGGAGACGGCGATGCGCATGCGCAGGCGGTTCAGCTTGCGGCGTGCGCCGATCAGACTCGCCACGTGGTTGGGCACCAGGCTCTCGGAGTAGCAGTGGAACGTGCCGACCAGCGGCGCGTCGACGGCACCGAGCGTGTCCCAGGAGATCAGCGGGGCGACGGGCTCGTGGAGGTGGACGACGTCGTAGCCGCCGCCGCGCAGCTCCTCGCGCAGCGTGACGAGCGCCCCGGGCGCCAGCACGAGGTTGGACACGGCGCCGTTCATCGGCAGGCCGACCGTCCGGCCCAGCGAGACCACGTAGCCGGGCAGGGGCCGTGGCTGCGGGCGGGCACCGCGGTGCAGGCGGGCGGAGAGTCGATCGTCGGGATCGAACGGCGCAAGCACGCGCACGTCATGGCCGCTCGCCAGGAACTGGTCGGCGAGGGCCTCGATATGCCTCGTCACGCCCCCTGGGTACGTCCACGAGTAGGGCGACACCAGGGCGATGCGCATCCGGGCATCTTAATGAACCTGACGACGGGCGTCAGAACGCCCTTCCTGCCGCGCTCGCACGCGGAGCGGGCGAGCGCTCGTCCCTATCCTTTCTGGAGCATGGCTGAGCGCCACTTCGTCAAGTACACGTTCGTCAGGGCCGATCCCGCGTGGCGGCGACTGCCCGGCGCCGAGCGCGCCGAGCACAAGCGCGAGTTCATCGCCGCGTGCGAGGACTTCGGCGCCGACCACCTGCTCCAGTCCTTCAGCCTCGTCGGCACTCGCGCCGACGCCGAGCTGATGCTCGTGGCCGAGGCCGAGAACCTCGACCGCATCCACGAGTTCCACGTCGTCCTTGCCCAGTCGGGACTCATGAAGTGGTCCTCGCAGCCCTTTTCGTTCCTCGGGATGCGCAAGACGTCGGAGTACTCCGACGAGCAGCGCACCGTGCCCCGCGCCTTCCGCGGCAAGTACCTGTTCGTCTACCCCTTCGTGAAGACCCGTGCCTGGTACGCCCTGCCAGCGGACGAGCGCTGGCGGATCATGCAGGAGCACATCAAGATCGGGCGCGAGTACCCCACGGTCGACAACCACACGACCTATTGCTTCGGGCTCGACGACCAGGAGTTCGTCGTGGCCTTCGACACCGACGACGTCGGCGCGTTCCTCGATCTCGTGCAACGCCTGCGCACGACCGAGGCGTCGAGCTTCACCGCACGCGACACCCCGAGCTTCACCTGCATCGCGGCCTCGCTCGAGCGCTCGCTCAACGCGCTGGACGGCGAGGCCCTGACCCGAGAGCTGATCACGTGAGCGACGACGTCCGTGACATCACCATCATCGGCGCCGGCCCCGTGGGGCTGTCGGCCGCGTTCTGGGCCGGCATGCGCGAGGCGAGCTGCCGCGTGATCGACTCGCTCCCAGAGATCGGCGGCCAGCTCACGACGCTGTATCCGGAGAAGTGGATCTTCGACGTGCCCGGCCATCCGCGGGTCCTGGCCAAGGACCTCGTCGAGCTGATGCGCGAGCAGGCCATCGAGCAGTTCGACGTGCCGATGCACCTGGAGTGCACGGCCGAGACCATCACCTGGGAAGACGACGAGGTAGTCCTGCACACCGACGCCGGCGAGCTGCGCTCGCGCTCGGTCATCATCGCCGGCGGCCATGGCGCCTTCGAGCCCAAGAAGCTCCCGATCAGCGAGGTCGACCTCGAGCCCTGGGAGGGCCGCGGCGTCCACTACCTCGTCTCCGAGAAGAAGGCGTTCGAAGGCAAGCGCGTGGCGATCGTGGGCGGTGGCGACTCGGCCCTGGACTGGGTGCTGAACCTCCAGGACACCGCCGAGCGCATCCACCTCATCCATCGCCGCGACGGCTTTCGCGCGCACGAGCTCACCGTCAAGCAGGTCATGGACCTGAGCGACGCCGGCGTGGTCGAGGTGCACATCCCGTACACGGTGCGCGAGGTGACCGGCAACGGCGATCTCGAGCGCATCGTGCTCACGGGCGACGAGGACCGCGAGCTCGAGATCGACGCGCTGCTCCTCCAGCTCGGCTTCTCGACCAAGCTGGGCCCCCTGAAGGAGTGGGGCCTGGAGATCGACAAGGGCGCGATCGTGGTCAACGGCCTCATGCAGACGAACCTCGACCGCGTCTGGGCGTGCGGCGACATCACGACGTTCGACGGCAAGCTCAAGCTCATCGCCACCGGGTTCGCCGAGTCCGCGATCGCCGTCTCGCAGGCCGTCCACCACATCCGGCCCGACACGAAGATCCAGCCGAAGTACTCGACGAACACCGGCGTGCCCGGGGCCGTCGAGGGCCAGCCCTGACCAGGGCGAAGCTCCGCAGGGCGCTGGAGCACCTGCGGGCGGCCGACCCGGTGCTGGCCGAGCTGGTCGACCGGCACGGGGAGATCGAGATCGTTCGCCCTGACCGCCGCGGCCTCGACCACTACACGGCGCTCGTCCGTGCGATCGCCGGCCAGCAGCTGTCGGTGAAGGCGGCGCGGGCGATCTACGGACGGCTGCTGGAGTACTTCGACGGCCACGCGCCAACGCCCCGGCAGATCCTCGACGCGGACCCCGAGCAGATGCGCGCCGCGGCGGGACTGTCGCGGTCGAAGGTCGGCTTCCTGCGCTCGCTGGCCGAGCACGTCAGCTCGGGCGGGCTGGACCTCGAGCACGTCTCGACGATGCCCGACGAGGAGGTCATCTCCGAGCTCACCGCGGTGAAGGGCATCGGCACGTGGAGCGCGCACATGTTCCTCATGTTCCAGCTCCAGCGACCCGACGTCCTCGCGTGGGGCGACCTCGGCGTGCGCCGCGCCGTCCAGCTCGCCTACGGGATGGCGGAGCTGCCCGACGAGGCGACGCTCGAGGCGCTTGCCGAGCCCTGGCGGCCGTGGCGAACGATCGCCTGCCGCTACCTCTGGGAGTCGCTCGACAACGCTCCCGCCTAGCCGGCCACAGAGGATGTCAGAGCCCGCCCGGGCTCAGAACGGCCAGTGCCGTCGGCGGCGGCGGCCTACGGCGCCGGCCGCGCCGCGCAGCCCGACGCATCCGACGCAGCCCACACAGTCGACGCAGTCGACGCATGCGACACAGCCCACGCAGCCGCGGCAGTTGCGACACAGCAGCGTCGCCGCGCTCCACGCGACGCCCGCCCCGAGGGCGGTCAGCGCGCTCGCGAACACGCCCGCGCTGAAGACGGTCCCCGCGCTCCCGGCCACGACGGTGCTGGCCACGGTCCCCACGCTCCCGGCCACGGCGACACTTGCCGCGGTCCCGGCGCTTCCGGCCACGGCGGCGCTTCCGAACGTCGCCGCGCTCCCCGCAACGGCGACGCTGGCGACGGTGATCGTGCTCCCGGCCACGGCGACGCTCCCTGCCGTGGCGGGGCTGCCCTCGGTCGCGACGTTGGCGGCGGAGCCGATGCTCTCCTCGTTCATATCCGGATTCTCCTCACTCCGACGGTCCTGTCGACCTCGGCGACGATCTTCCACCCGGGCGACGCGCCGCCGCCGCCACGGAACAGCCGGTCGACCACGGTGGTGGGGCCGGGCAGGCCGCGGCCCGCGGGCTTTCCGCCCCGCGAGTCGTGGAAGAGCACGTGTCCGCCGGGCACGACGAAGCCGTGCCAGTCCGTCCAGTCCCGCGCGACCGCGTCCTCGGCGTGGTCGCCGTCGATGAAGAGCAGGTCGATGGGCGCGATCCAGCCCGGCGCGACATCGTGGCTGAGCGCGATGTGCCAGTGCACATCCGGACCGCCGCGGCCCGCGGCGCGGGCGACCACGCGGCGGCTCGCACGTTCCGTCGCGCCCCAGCCGGCGGGCAGCGCGGTCGCGTGGGCGCCGAAGGGGTCGATCAGGTGCAGCTCCTGGCCCGGTCCCATGACCTCGGCCACGGCGACGGCCGAGCTGCCCTCGTAGACGCCGATCTCCACGACGACGCGCGCGTCGCTCGCGAGGCGCCGCAGCAGCTCGCGCTCGGGCTCGGAGTGCATCGTGCGCGGCGGGATCAGCCCGGCCCCGACGGCGAGCCCACGCAGGCGCGGGTCGTCGCGGACGCGCTCGGGCACGATCGAGCGCAGGCGCTGCGGGAGCGGGCTCATCGTCCCGAAGGCTGGCACGGGTCGCCCGCCGGGCGCCCCGCGGCCCAGGCCAGCCAGGCCGCGTAGGCCGGATGCAGCTGGGTCAGCCCAGCGTCCGCGAGCCCGACGGGGAAGGCCGTGTCGTCGCGGAACGTGTACTGGAACGCCGCCGCCACACGGCCGTCCGCGGCCCAGCGGCGCAGCGCCGCGTCCATCGCGACGCAGCCCGGCGCGCCGTCGCGCGGGTCCGCGCCGGTCTCCGTGATCCACAACGGCGCCGGCGGCCCGGCGCAGCCGCGGGAATCGAGCGCGCGCTCGACTCCGTCCAGCAGCGGCACGTCGCCCGCGGGCGCGCGCTGCGCATCCGCGGCGAGGTGGCGGTCGACCCGGACGTAGACGTGCTGCGCCCAGACGGCCCCCGGGGCGCAGGCCAGAGCGCCGGGGAGGCCCGCGGCCAGATCCGCCGCGCCCGTGGTGCGCGGGCTCGAGCGGTCGTAGCCCGCCGCGTCGCCGAGCACGAGTCGTGCTCCGGGCGGCAGCGTGTCCGCCATCGCGGCGGCGAGGCCCGGGTAGGCGTTGCACTGGCCCAGGAAGTCTGGGTTGTTCGGCTCGTTCCACGGGCTCCACCAGCGCAATGCCACGCCCTCCTGATCGCCGAGGGCGACCAGCGAGCGCAGCAGCGAGCGGTAGGCGGCGAGGTCCGGCACGGCCGTGCGGCCGCGGCCGCAGCGCCCGCCGACGGCCCAGTCCGGTGTGCCCAGGAAGGTCACGACGACCTCCATGCCCGCGGCCTTCGCGGCGCGCAGCTGGTCGCGGATTCCGCCGTACGGCGCGCACGGCGGGATGCCGCGCAGGCAGCCGTCGGCGCCCTGGGCCCAGTCGGGCGGGGCGTCGCGCGACGGCTGGACCCGCGCCCAGTCCACGAGCACGCGCAAGTAGGAGGGGTGCAGCGCGGCCAGTCGGTCGCGCCACGGCGCGAACGCCGCCGGCTGGTCGCCCGGGGCGATCAGGTGCGGGTTGGCCTCCGTGATCCCGATCTCGATCGGGCGCGCCGGCGCCGCGCGATGCTTCGCGCCGCCGCCGCACCCGGCGAGCAGCAGCGCGACCGCGGCCGCGCACAGCGCGGCCCGGCGGGTCAGACGGCCGAGACCTCTTCTTCGTCGGCGACGCGGAAGGACGAGCCGCAGCCGCACGCGGCGACGACGTTCGGGTTGTTGACCTGGAACCCTGCGCCCTGGAGCGAGTCGACGTAGTCGATCGTCGAGCCCGAGACGTACGGAAGGCTCGCGCTGTCGACGAGGATCTTCAGGCCCTGCGTCTCGAAGATGGCATCGTCGTCGCGCTGCTCGTCGAACGCCAGGTTGTACTGGAAGCCCGAGCAGCCGCCACCGCGGACCGCGACGCGCAGGCCGGTCGTGCGGGCACCGGCGGCATCGCCGCCGGTCGGATCGGCGTTCTGCGAGGCGAGGAACTCATGGACCTTCTCGGCGCCCTTGTCGGAGATGAGGATCATTGCTTCACAAAGGATAGCGCCCGCTACGATGACTCCAAGTGCCCACCGCCGAAGAGATCAAGCAGCGCATCGAGGCAGCCATCCCGCAGGCCCGCGTGGACGTCGAGGACTGGACCGGGGGCGGTGACCATTTCCGCGCCACCGTCGTCTCTCCCGCATTCGCGGGCAAGTCGCGCATCGACCAGCACAAGATGGTCTACGCGGTCTTCGGCGCGGAGATCGGCGGGCCGATCCACGCGCTGTCCCTGAAGACGAGCCCAGACCAGGAGTCGTGATGTCAGACAATCCGCTGCGTGACGCGATCGCCGAGGCGATCAACTCGAACGAGACGATCCTCTTCATGAAGGGCACGCCCGAGGCGCCCGGGTGCGGGTTCTCGGCACGGACCGTGGCCGCCCTCCAGTCGCTCGAGGCGCCGTTCGCGGCGGTCGACATCCTCCCCGACCCGCGGATCCGCCAGGAGCTGTCGGCGATCTCCGGCTGGCCGACGATCCCGCAGCTCTTCGTCAAGGGCGAGCTGATCGGCGGCTCGGACATCGTCGTCGAGATGTACGAGTCGGGCGAGCTGGCCGACGCGCTGGGCGTCGAGGCGCCGGACGAAGCGCCGAAGCAGGCGCCCGTCGGTGCCGACCCGGCCCCCATGCCGCTGGGCATCGAGAACCGGCTCGCCTAGACGAGTGATTCCAGGGCGAGCGCCCTGCCGCCGCCTCCGCAGCGGGCGGTGGAATGCAACCATCTAGATCATCAGCGGATCGTCACGCGGGTCTTCGCGGTCCCGCTGATCCTCAGGTTCGGATCGCTCAGGAGCGGCCTCGGCGCGGCCGGGTCGTGGCGGCCGGTCACGTCGTCCTTGGCCCCCGGCGAGCGGAACGAGACGATGACGCCGTCGAAGCGGTGGATCGCCGCGAGCTCGTGCGCCAGGGCGCTCAGGCTGCGTGGACCGGCCTCGTCGGGCGGGCTGCTCGCCGATCCCGCGCCGCCGCCCAGCAGCGCCGTGAGGTCCGTCGACGACCCGGACGTGTCGCTCGGCGTGCCCGTCACGACGAGCGTGCGCCGACCCGATCCCAGCCCCGCGGGCACGTGGGCACGCACGGTCCGCACGGAGGCCAGGCCCCGCACGCGCTGGAGCGACAGGCTCAGCGTGAAGTCCTGGCCGGCCCGCAGCACCTTCGGGGCGCGCACGCGTGTGATGAAGGACTGGCGCAGGCCGCGCGCCATGCGCAGATCGACGTCCACCCGGCTCACGTGCGGGGTTGAGAAGTTGTACGCGTCGACGTCCGTGAGCGCCTCGCCGATGTCGGAGAGGAACGGCCCGCCGGGCAGCGACCCGCTGTCGCCGCCCGTGCCGCCGAAGCCCCCCACGTAGGAGTTGCAGAAGCCCATCGGGGCGGCGCGCTCGCGCAGCGTGATCTTCAGGCACAGCGAGTCGCTCTGGAGGACCGGCGACGCGTCGAGCGTCGTGTAGGCCGCCTGCGCCACGGCCAGCGGCACCACGAACCCGAGCGCCGTCACGCCGAGCGGCAGGCCCACGTCGGTCTCGTCGGCGACGGAGACGTCGAGCACCTCCTGCTTGGCCCCCGTGTCGGCGTCCTGTGACGACACGTGCAGCGCCGTGTGCGGCGGCAGCGCGCCGACGACGCCGACGACGCCGGTGCGGCCGTCGCTGGTGAGCGTGCCGAGGTCGTGGCCGGGAGCGCCGATCTTCTGCGTCACCTGCTGGCCGCTGTCGATCGGGTTGCCGATCGTCGTGTAGACGTAGCCGTCCTGGAGGAACAGCGAGCGCCGGCCCGCCCCGTCCAGCGGGTGGCCGAAGCCGTAGACCGTCGAACCGTCCACGTAGGTCACCGTCCCCAGCACGCCGAGCCCGATGTCGCCGCTCGAGATGCCCACGGCCAGCGAGGCGCCGGGCCGCAGGACCTGGATCGGGAAGACGTCGCCGATGGGGGCGACCGGAGCGACTGCGAGCGAGCGGCCGGCCCGCCTGGCCAGCCGCTGGAGCGGCCCGGCGACCTCGGGAGCCAGGCCGGAGACCGTCAGGGGACCAGCGAGCGCCTTGGCGTGACGCACGCGCGGATCGAGCCGCGTGCCGGTCGGCGGGCGGACGGGCAGGCCGAGCATCGACTCGATCGGCTGCGCGAGCCCCACGTTGTTGCCGTAGTCGCCGCTCCCGTACGCGATGGCGCCGATGACGCGCTGGGTGCCCTGCGCGTCGGGGCAGTAGATCGGCGAGCCGGAGAACCCCTCTCCGATCCCCAGGCCCTCGACGGCGGGCCCCGAGACGCGGACGAGGATCAGCGGCTGGTGGCCCGCCGCGTCGCCGGCGACCACGTCGATGACTTCGACGTCGAACGAGGAGATGTCCGTGCCACGCAGGACGGTGTAGCCCGTGCAGCGCATGCCGTGGCTGACCTGGGACAGCGGCATGATCGGGTCGCCCGCCGCCGCGGCGGGCGCCGCGGGCAGCGCGGCGAGCAGGAGCGCCGCGGCCGCGAGGCGCGCACGCCGGCGAGTGGGGCGACCGAGCACGCGCGGACCGTAGCCGACGCGGGCTACGCTTGCCGCGGATGCCCGCCGCGATCGAGCCGCTGCGCTGGGACGGCCGCCGGCTGAGCGCGCCCGTTGCAGCGTGATCGCGGCTTCCGTGCGTCACGCTGTCCGCTGATGCGCGCCTCCATCCTCCTCGCCGCCGTGGCGCTCGCCGCCGCGGCCCCGGCGGCGCGCGCGGCGAGCTGCGGCTCGACCTCCGGCATCCCCACCTGGGAGCAGGTCAACGGCTTCCCGCTTGGCGACCACGCGCCGACGCCGGAGCAGGTCAGCGCCTACGTCAGCGCCGTCGACAGGGCGTCGGCGCGGATCCGCTCGGGCGTCCTGGGTACGTCGGCCGAGGGGCGCCCGCTGTCCTACGCGATCGTCTCGACGCCCCAGAACCTGTCGCCGGGGCGCCTCGCGGCATTCACGGCGCGGATGCGCGCCGTGCGCGCGGGACATGGGTCGCCCCGGCCCTCCGACCCGGCCATCGCCTGGGTCACGGGCGGGATCCATCCCAACGAGCCGAGCGGAACTTCGGCCGACATGCAGCTCCTGTACGACCTGGCCACGACGCGCTCATGCTCGACCCTGCGCTCGGTCGTCGCGGTGATCGTGCCGCTCCAGAACCCCGACGGCCGCGCCGCGGACACGCGGGTGAACGCGTCCGGCTTCGACCTCAACCGCGACTGGTTCGCAGCGACGCAACCCGAGACGCGGGCCAAGCTCGCGATGCTCCAGCGCATGCCGCCCGTCGCGCTCGGCGACCAGCACGAGGAGCCGGGGACAACGTTCTTCTTCCCGCCCAACGCCGACCCGATCCACCACGAGATCGGCAAGCAGGCGCTGTCGGCCATCAACGCGACGTTCGGCCCGGCGCTGGGGTCGGCGTTCCACTCCCACCACCTCCCGTACGTCCACTACGAGGGCTTCGACCTCTTCTTCCTCGGCTATACGGACACCGTCACGACGACGCTGTTCGGGGCCGCCGGCATGACGTTCGAGAAGGGCAACGGCTCGGCGTACGCCGTCAGCGTGGCCGAGCAGCTGCTCGCGGCGCACACCCTGCTGGACACCACGGCGAAGCACCGCGCGGCACTGCTGAGCGGCTGGGCGGCGCTGTGGCGCGACGCCCGCGCCGAGGGCGCGCGTGGCCAGCTGGCCCCCAATCGCGTCACCCAGCCCGGTGACCGCGTGCGGTTCGCGGTCCCGCACATGCACGTCTTCGACTACGTGATCCGCACCGACCACGACGCCGCGGACGCCACCGAGCTCGTGCGCCGGCTGCGCGCCGTGGGCGTGACCGTGCGCGCCCTGCGCCGGCCGCTCGCGGTCCCGGCCTTCCGCGCGTACGGCTCGGCCGCGGCGGGCGCCGCCAACCTGCCGGCCGGCACGTGGGTCGTACCGATGGCCCAGGCCCAGAAGCACTGGATCGAGGGGATGCTGGGCCAGGACCCGTACGTGCCCTTCCCGTACTTCTACGACGTCTCGTCGTGGTCCAACCCGCTGCTGATGGACCTCGACGGAGGCTGGTCCGAGCGGCCGATCCCCGCGGGCGCCCTGGACGGCGGCGCGGAGCCCGCCACCGGGCCGGCGGGCGCCGGCCCGGCCTATGCGTTCGCCGGCGACAGCGCGGGCGCGCTGGAGCTGACGGCCGATCTCCTGAGCCGCGGGCTGGCGCTCAGCCGGGCGCCCGACGGGACCGTGACGGTCCCCGAGAACGCGGACCTCCGGACGCTGCGGATCGCGGCCGCCGCGCACTTGACGCCCGTGGCCACGACCGCCGGGCCGGCGGCGGGATCGGTCGCGCTGCGCGCGCCGCGCGTGGCACTGCTCGCCGACCCGACGCCGATCCAGAAGGGTCCCGCCGGGTCTGAGGACAGCGCCCTGCACGCGAGCGACGGGTGGACGCGCTTCGTCCTGGAGCGGCGCCTCGGGGTCGGTGTCGATCAGCTCTCCGATCGCGACATCCAGGCGGGGAAGCTGGCTACCGGCGGCTACACCGCGTTCGTCGTCCCGGATGACCAGATCCCGGCGCTGGCGCTCGGCGGCACCTCCCTGACCGCGATCCAGACATTCGTCCGCAGCGGCGGGACGTTCGTCGGCGTGCGCAACGGCGGCCTTGCCGTCGCCCGGGCGGCCGCGCTCACGACCGTCTCCGATCAGACCCCGAGCAGCGGCTACCAGGTGCCCGGCGCGACGTTCGACGTGCTCGTCGACCAAGCCGACCCCGTGGCCTGGGGGTTCGGCCCACAGGCGTGGATCTTCAACGCTGCCGACCCGGTCTTCAGCGCCACCGCCGGTGCTGTGACGTACCCGGCCGGCGGCGGGATCGTGTCGGGCTACGCCTCGGGGGCCGGGGCGCTGAGGGGCACCGCGGCGCTCATCGACGCGCCGCTGGGCGCCGGGCGAGTCGTGCTCTTCGCGTTCGACCCGAGCTTCCGCGCGTATACCGAGGGCGGTGAGCGCTTCCTGGCCAACGCGCTGCTCGCCCCGCCCACGGGCGTCCCGGCCGTCGCCCGCGCCGCCACGGCCCGCCGCGTTGAACCGGCGCTGCTGCGCTCGCGCGGTGCGGCGCGTGATGGCGTCGTGCGTGTGGCCGCCCGCGACGCCGCGGCGCTGCGCGCGGCGCCCATCCCACCCGGCGGGCGCATCGAGCGCGTGACCGGCGGCCTCGAGCTGCGGGTGCCCAACCCGCTGGCCACGCCCGGCGAGGATCTGGCTTGGGTGCGGCCGCTGCTCGGCGTTGGTCGAAACACGAGGGTGGCCGTTCCATGCA
>DAINCW010000030.1:13594-16801 GCA_036732205.1 Solirubrobacteraceae bacterium
CGCCCGACGCTGATCGCGCTCTAGTCGCTCGCGCCCGCAGCGCGCCACTCGAGGTGCTCGACGATCCGCTTGGAGTCGCAGATCGCCTCGCCGTCGAGCACGAGCAGCGGCACCTGGCGCTGGCCGCTGAGCGCCTCGACCTCGGGCCGGTCGCGCGAGCGCAGCGGCACGCGCGCGGTCTCGTGCTCGACACCCTCACGGCGCAGCGCCCGCTCGACGCGGCCACAGGGGCAGAGCCAGTTCGTCGGCGTCCGGCAGCGGTAGAGCGTGGCCATGGCGTTACGAGGCGAAGCGCCCCACGACGCCGTCGGCCTGGCGCATCGCGAGCCCGACCGCGCGCAGAGCCAGCGGCTGGCGCGCGCCCGGCCTGCTCAGGCGCTCGGGCTCGCGCTCGCGGTACCAGCCGATCGTCGCCTCGAGCGTGTCCTCGTGGTGCGCGGGCTTCCAGCCCAGCTCGCGCTTGGCCTTGTTCGAGCGAAACGCCCACCACAACGACGCGGCCCTGACCTCGTCGACGGTGATGGGCGGGCGGCCGGGCAGCGACTCGGCCACGCGCGCGAACGCCAGCGCGGCGGGTAGCGGAAGCTTGAGCGCCGGCGGCTCCACGCCGGACAGGCGCCCGAGGTCGGCGAAGAGCCGGTCGAGGGTGAAGTTGCGGTTGCCGAAGATGTAGCGCTCTCCGAGCTGGCCCTTCTCGTCCGCGAGGAGGTGCCCGCGGGCGACGTCCTCGGCGTCCACGATGTTCAGCGCACCGTCGACATACGCGGGAATGCTGCGGCGCAGGAAGCGGCGGACGATGTCGGTCGACGAGTGGTTGACATCGCCGCGCCCGAAGACGTGGGCCGGGTTGACGATCACGAGGGGCAGGCCGAGCGCGGCGATGCGCAGCGCCTGCACCTCCGCCTCGCGCTTGGCGCGCACGTACGGGACCTGCATCCCGGCGCGCGGGAAGACCTGGCGCTCGTCGGCCGTGGACCCGCGCTTCGCGGGGCCGACCGCCGCGACCGAGGACGTCATGACGACCCGCTCGACGCCGACGCGCAGTGCCTCCTCGAGCACGATGCGCGTGCCCTCGACGTTCACGCGGAACAGCTCGGACGCGGGCGCGCGCAGGTTCGTTAGACCGGCGACGTGAAAGACGCGGTCCACGCCCTTCATGGCCCGGCGGACCGCTGCTCGGTCGAGCACGTCGGCCGTCACCGTGGCCGGCTCGATGTCGGCGAGGTTGTCCAGGCGCGTCTGTGGGCGCACGGTCAGGCGGAGGTCGTCGCCGCGAGCGGCCAGCAGCCGCGCGACATGCGACCCCACCAGGCCCGCGCCGCCCGTGAGGAGCGTCGTCGGCACGCTGCGAGTATCGCCGATACGCTGCGTCGCGATGCCGGGGGTAGCCGTCGTGACCGACTCCACGTCCTACCTCCCGCAGGAGCTGCTCGACGCCGGCGACGTCCGGATCGTCTCCCTGTACATCAACTGGCCCGACGGCACCTCGGAGCGCGAGGCCGACATGCCGGGCTTCGACGGCTTCTACGAGCGCCTGCGCGCGGCGCGGGACCTCCCGACCACCTCGCAGCCATCGATCGGCGACTTCCTCGACGTCTACGAGCCGCTGCTGGCCGAGGGCAATGAGATCGTCTCCGTCCACATCTCGGGCGGCATCTCGGGCACGGTGGAAACCGCCCGCCAGGCGGCCGAGCAGGCGGGCGGCGACCGCATCACCGTGATCGACTCACGGACCACCGCGGGTGGCCTGGGTTGCCTGATCGTCGCCGCAGCGGCCGCCGCGCGCTCCGGGCGCGATCGCCAGGCGACGGTGGATCGCGTCCACCTGGCCCGCGACGCGCTGAAGATCTGGTTCGCCGTCGACACCCTGGACTTCTTCGAGCGGGGCGGGCGCATCGGGAAGGCGCAGGCGATGCTCGGCAGCGCGCTGAAGATCAAGCCCATCCTCAGCATCGAGTCGGAGATCGTGCCGATCGAGCGCGTGCGCACGTCGAGCCGCGCGTTCGACCGGCTGGTCGACTACATGCGCGCCCGCAAGGGCGACGGCGCGGACGGCTGGGTCATCCAGCACATCCAGTCGCCCGACGTGGCCGAGCGGCTCGTCGACGCCGGCCGCGAGCTCTTCGGCACCGAGCCCGTGTTCGTGTCGGAGGTCGGCCCGGTTCTCGGCACCCACGCCGGCCCGGGGATGCTGGGCGTGGGCGGCTGCCCGCGCTCGCTGATGACCTAGGCGAGGACCTCGGCGGGAGCGTCCTGGCGCCGGCGCCAGTAGTCGCGGGAGATGATCTGGATCGATGCCGCGACGGGAATGGCCACGAGCGCGCCCAGCACGCCCAACAGCGCCGCGCCGATGAGGATCGACACGATGACCAGCAGCGGCGGGACGTCGACGGTGCGGCGGTAGACGACCGGCTGGAGGATGTTGTTCTCGAGCTGCTGGTAGACGATCGTGAAGACGACCCACACGATCGTGGACGTCGGGAAGTCGTGGAACAGCGTGACGATCCCGATGGCCAGCGCGCCGAGCGTCGCGCCGACGAGCGGGATGAGGTCGAGGAACGCCATCAGCACCGACAACGGCACGGCGAACGGCACGCCGAGGACCGACAGGAGGACGTAGGTGGCCGTCCCGGCGATGATGCTGATGAGCAGGTTGCCGGCGACGTAGCCCGACACCGACTCGTAGATGTCGGCCGCGACGACGCGGTACCGGGGTTCGCGCGGTCCCAGGAGCCGCAGCAGGAAGTCGACGAGTCTTCGGCCGTCGAGCAGGAAGAAGAACGTCATCGTCAGCACGGTCACGAGCTGGATGAGGGCGCTGAACACGCCGACGGTGATGTCCTTCAGCGCGCCGACGGCGTCGCCGAGCTTGCTCGGGAGCTTCTTGGCCTGCTCGTTGAGCTTCTTGGAGATCTTGTACTTGTTGTCGTACTTGCGGAACGTCTGGTTCTTGCGCGCGTCGCTCACGTAGCGCGGGATGTCCTTCGACAGGCCCTGCACCTGCGAGACCACCGGTGGCACGACGAGCAGCCCGACGCCGACGATCGACACGAGGATCAGCAGGTAGACGAGGAGGATCGAGAGCGCCCGCGGCACCCCGCGCCGCGCGAAGATGTCGACCGCCGGGCCCAGCGCGACCGCGAGGAACGCGGAGATGAAGACCAGCAGCAGCGTGCTGCGGACCACGTAGAGCAGGTAGAGCAGCTG
>DAINCW010000031.1:0-8041 GCA_036732205.1 Solirubrobacteraceae bacterium
GCATCATCTTCATGGACGAGATCGACGCGGTCGGCCGCCATCGCGGCGCCGGCCTCGGCGGCGGTCACGACGAGCGCGAGCAGACGCTGAACCAGCTGCTCGTCGAGATGGACGGCTTCGAGATGAAGGACAACATCATCCTCATCGCCGCCACGAACCGCCCGGACATCCTCGACCCCGCGCTGTTGCGCCCCGGTCGCTTCGACCGCCAGATCGTCGTCGACCGCCCCGACCGCAAGGGGCGGGCGAAGATCCTCGAGGTCCACACGCGCGGCAAGCCTCTGGCCAAGGAGATCAACATCGACGCGCTCGCCGGCCAGACCCCCGGGTTCACCGGCGCAGATCTGGCGAACCTCGTCAACGAGGCCGCCCTGCTCGCCGCCCGCAGCGGCAAGCGCGAGATCACCCAGGTCGAGCTCGAAGAGGGGATCATGCGCGTGATCGCAGGCCCCGAGAAGAAGACCCGCGTGATGAGCGAGAAGGAGCGGCTCATCACCGCGTACCACGAGATGGGGCACGCGATCGTCGGGCACTTCCTCGAGCACTCCGACCCGGTCCACAAGGTCTCCGTCATCAGCCGCGGCCAGGCGCTCGGCTACACGATCTCGATGCCCCAGGAGGACCGCTTCCTCACCACGCGCGCCGAGCTCAACGACTCGTTGGCGATGACGCTGGGCGGCCGTGCCGCCGAGGAGATCGTCTTCGGCGAGATCACGACCGGCGCGTCCAACGACCTCGAGAAGGTCACGGCGACGGCCAAGCAGATGGTCATGCGCTTCGGCATGAGCGAGAAGCTCGGCCCGCGGGTCTTCGGCCACGACCACGGCCAGCCGTTCCTCGGACGCGAGTTCTCCTCCGAGCCCGACTACTCCGACGAGATCGCGCGCGAGATCGACGACGAGATCCGCCGCATCGTCGAGGCCGCGCACCAGCGCGCGAAGGACATCCTCACGGCGGAGCGCGCCCATCTCGAGAACATCGCCCAGGTCCTCGTCAAGCGCGAGACCCTCGAGAAGGAGGAGTTCGAGGCGCTGCTCGCCGGCAAGTCCGAGCTGGACGTCTTCGGGCTCGACGAGGAGCCCCCCGCCGCCGAGTCGCTGCCGCCCGCACCGGCGGACCGCGCCGGCCGCGAGGCTCCGCGCCCGCTGCCCCGCCCCGGCCTGGCCGGCGGCTCGGTCGAGGCCAGGAGCCTCGACCTCCCTGAGAAGCCCGAGCTGGCGTAGGCGCGTTCGCGAGCGAACGCTCGCGTTCGCGTTCGGCCGGATTCCGGGCTAGCCTGCGCCCCATGGGTCGGTGGATGGTCGTGCCATGGATGGCGGCGGTGCTCGTCTGGGCGGCGCCCGCGAGCGCGGCCGGCTTCCTGGCGGGCGCCTCGGTCGTGGTGACGACGCCCCCGCTAACCACCGACGCGGCGGCGACGAAGGCTGCGAACGACACCTTCGCCGCAGAGTTCTCGCGATGTCCCGCCGGGCTGGGGACCACGCTGGGAAACTGGGCGCTGCAGGAGCCGTTCGTCGACCTCAACGGCAACAAGATCTGGGACGACCAACCGCCTGAGCCCTACTGCGACGCCAACGGCAACGGTCGCTGGGACGGCATGTACACGTCGGGAGGCACCGGCGACCAGGCGACGGGTTTCCGCGACGACATCGAGGTGCGCGCCTTCGCGATCTCCAACGGGGGCAAGCCCGTGGTCATCGCCTCCGTGGTCCAGCAGGGAATCTTCGACTTCTACACCGACCAGATGCGCGCGCAGCTCCCGGACGCGCTGAAGAAGTACGCGCCGCACTACTCGGGCCCCGTGCCAGACCTCGTGGTGAGCGCGAACCACAACGAGAGCTCTCCCGACAGCGTCGGCATCTACGGGGCCGGCCAGACGGGCCTTGGGGCGGGCGTGCGCTCCGGCATCGACGAGTACTTCATGCGCTACCTCGAGGCGAAGGTCGCTCAGGCTGCTGCTGAGGCGGTGGACAGCCTCCAACCCGCGGCGCTGTACGCCAACCAGCAGACGCGCCCCGACCTGTTCGCGCCACCCAACCCCGACACCCAGCTGCCGCATGACGCGAAGGTCTCGATCCACCTCTCGCGCCAGTTCCCGACGACCGTCGCCAAGACGAACGACGACCGCACCGCCGCGATCGATCCGAAGCTCGGCGTTCTGCAGGCGCGCGACGCATCCGGCAAGCCGATCTTCACCGTGATGAGCCTCGCGGCCCACAACCAGGAGATGGGTCACGCAAACGGCACTGGCACGCGGCACGACTTCAGCAGCGACTGGCCCGGCTATTTCGCTCGCACGTATGACGCCGCGCACGGCGGGGTCTCGATGTTCCTGGTCGGCGACAACGGCTCCGAGGAGGATCCGCAGAGCGAGCCGGCGACCGGCGGTGGCTCCGAGAGCGACGGTCACACGCAGGCGCAGCAGGCGGTGCAGGCCCAGCAGACGGGCGAGCGGTTCGCGTCGATCGTCTCGTCGCTCGCCGACACCGCGGTGCCCCTGGCGCCGGGCGCGGTCTCGCTGCACCGCCAGGCCTTCTGCGTGCCGCTCGAGAACAACGCGTTCCTCGCGCTCGACCAAGCCGGCGTGTTCGGCATGCGGCAGGCGTACGTCTGCACGCCCGACGGGACGCCGGTCGCCGGCGCACCCAGCGGTTCCCAGCAGTTCCGGACCTTCGTCTCCTATACGGACATCGGGCCCGACCTCCAGCTGATCGCCAACCCAGGCGAGGCCTTTCCGGCGCTGATGCTGGGCTCACCGTTCGGCAAGGAGGAGGAGAGCTGCGATCGGCCCAACCCCGGCGTGCCCACGTGGCACGCGGACGCGCCGTTCCGCTTCCAGGTCGGCCTCGCGGACGACCTCATCGGCTACATGATCCCGGCATGGGGCTACTACGAGCCGCAGGCCGGCGTCTTTCCGACACAGTGCACGGGCACTCCGGGCGACGACGGGCGCGATCCCGCCGGCCACAAGCACAAGCTCGAGACCGAGGGTGTGGGCTACACGGCGTCCAACAGCGTGGCCGACCACCTGGTCGGGCTGCTCGATGGCCACAAGGACGCGAGCGCGCGCGTCGGCAATGGCCGGTATGTCCTGGACGGCGGAACGTTCTCGCACTGGCCCACGGGGGCGGTAGGGATCATGCTCCCCGCCGCGGGAGCGACGAAGCTCGACGCCATGTCGGGCACGCTCGTCGGCGCGCCCGACGTCGCGGGGGTGGGCGGCCGGGCCGTCGACCAGACCGGCGTCTTCATGGACTACGACGGCCAGCCGCAGGCCGCGCCGGACATCACGACGCGTGGCATGGTCGTGTTCGCCGCGAACGGGTGCGTCTCGCGGCGCTACTACGTCAGCGTCTTCGATCCACTGAGCGGGACGGGGCTCGGCGGCGCTGCGAGCCGCGGGCAGCCGGCGACGGTGAACCAGAACTGCGCGCACTCCGACGGGACGCAGGACGACACCAACGGCGGCTCCGGCGGCGGGACGGCGGGAACCGGGTCAGGTTCGAGCGGCGGTGGCGGCGGAGCGGGCGGCACCTCCGGCTCGGGCGGCGCCGGAAACGGCGCCCGCTCGGGCTGCATCGATCGTCGGCGTCCAACGCTCAGACTCGGCACGCATCCGGCGCACGTTCATCGCGGCAGGCTGACCCTGCACGGCCAGGCCGGCGACCGCGGCTGCGGGAAGGCCGCGGGCCGCGTTCAGCGCGTGACGCTGTCGATCGGCAAGCGCGGCACGAAGCGCTCCCGCGCCTCGCGGTGCCGTTTCATCGCGCCGGGCGGGCGCGTCACCGCCCCCCGCTCGTGCGCGAAGCCCGTGCTGCTGCTGGCCAAGGGCACGCGCGCCTGGCGGCTCAGCGTCAAGCTGCCGGCCGGGCGCTGGGTCGCCCGGGTGCGGGCGATCGATGCGGCCGGCAACGCCAGCCGGACGCGCAGCGTCGCAGTCCACGCCTAGCGGTCCTTCGAGCCGTCAGGGGCTACCCGCCGGGGTTGCGCTCGCGGTCGCGGTCCTCGCTGCGTCCGACTACGTAGAAGGCCGCCGAGACGAGCAGGACGAGGACGACGCCGCCCACCCCGGCCGCGATGATCTCCAGCATGCCCCTCGGCTGCCCGGCTGCAGCCGGTGTCAAACGCGGCGGGTCAGGTGGACGTCGCAGCGCCAGCGCTGCTCGAAGGACTCCACGCCGTGGTCGGCGAGGATCGCGTCGACGCGATCCAGCAGGCTCGTGCGCTCGGGCTCGCCGAGCGCGGCCACGAACGACCAGGACGAGACCAGGGTGACGAAGCCGGCGCGCGTCAGAGGCTGCGCGTGCTCGACCTCGCGGTACTCGATGGAGGCGAACGGCTCCCAGCCCGGGCCAGCCTGCCACTCCGGTGTGTCGCGCGGGTCCGGGTCGCCCAGGCCGCGGCCGCGCGGGTGGCTGTAGATCGGCAGCAGGAGCTCGCCGACCTCGGCGCGCCAAGGCTGCTCGGAGACGTCGCCAAGCGGGTGGTTCCACAGGATCGCCAGGCCCCCGCCGGGCGCCAGGACGCGCGCGAACTCGCGCAGCGCCGCTGGCTGGTCGAACCAGTGAAACGCCTCGCCGACGAAGATCGCCGTGGCGCTCCCAGCATCAAGGGGCAGGCGCTCAGCCGTCCCGGCCACCGCGGCGGCGGAGCCGATCAGCGCGCGCATCTCGTCCAGGGGCTCCACGGCGAGCAGGTGCGGGCAGCGGTGCGACAGGCGCTCGGTGAGGCGCCCGGTGCCCGCTGCCACGTCGACCACGAGGCCAGCCGCGGGGTCGAGGTCCCATGTCGCGAAGGCCGCGTCGATCGCCTCGAGCGGCCAGGTCGGGCGCGCTTCGTCGTACGCGCCGGCCGCGGCGCCGAAGCCGCGCGCCGCCATCGGGTTCACGCCGTCGGTCACGCCTCGGGCTCGCGACGGCGCAGCCGGTGGATGCGCCCGTGCGTCTCGATGTCCCAGCCGCGCCCGGCGTCGGCGAGGAACCCCTCCAGGCGCGGGCGGCCGGGGTCGGCGATCCACGCCTCGGGCGCGAGCCGCGGCAGCACGGCGAGCAGCGGGTCGAGGTTGCGGTTCTCGTAGAGCACGTCGGAGGCGAGCAGGAGGTCGAAGGGCCCCCGGGCGAGCAGCTCGTCGGGTTCTCGCCAGTCCACGACCGCCGTGTCGACGTGGACGCCGTTGAGCTCGGCGTTCGCCGCGACGACCGCGGCCGCGTCGCTTGCCCAGTCGGTGGCCAGCACGCGCCCGCCGGCGAGGGCCGCCGCGATGCTCGGCAGGCCGAGGCCGCAACCGAGCTCGACCACCCGAGCGCCCTTCAGGGCCCGCCCGATGACCGCCTCGGCCAGCTCGAGCGCGACCGGCCACAGCTCCGCCCAGTAGGGCAGGAACTCGTCGGCCTCGTAGGCCTCCTTGGTGGCGAGCGCGTCCGGGTCGCGTGGGCGCCGAAGGAGGATCTCGCGGCCGCCCAGCGCCACGAGCTCCTCGGTGAGCTCGATGGTCAGACCGCCACCATCGCGTCCCGCTTGGCCTCGATGCCGGCCAGCAGCTGGATGAAGGAGTCCTCGAACTTCTCGACGCCCTCGCGCTCGAGCGTGGCGATCACGTCGTCGTAGTCCACGCCGGCGTCGCGCAGCCGGCCCATGAAGGCGTGTGCCTCGTCGACGCCCTCCTCGAGGGACAGGCGCGGCTCGCCGTGGTCCTGGAAGGCCTCGATGGTCTCCTTGGGCATGGTGTTCACGGTGTCTGGACCGATGAGCTCCGCGACGTACATCACGTCGCGGTAGGAGGGGTTCTTCGTTGAGGTCGATGCCCACAGGCAGCGCTGCGGCGTGGCGCCCTTCGCGGCCAGGGCCTCCCACCGCTCGCCCGAGAAGATCTCCTTGCAGGCCTCGTAGGCGAGCTTCGCGTTGGCGATCGCCAGCTTGCCCCGCAGCTCCGGGTGAGCCTCCAGCAGCCTGTCGGCCTCGGTGTCGACGCGGGAGACGAAGAACGACGCGACGGAGACCACGGGCGTGGGATCGCCGCCGCCCTCCACGAGGCGCTCGAGCCCGCGGATGTAGGCCTCGGCGACCGTGCGGTAGCGGTCCAGGCCGAAGATCAGGGTGACGTTGATGCACAGCCCGGCCGCGACGCAGTCCTCGATCGCCCGGACGCCCTCGTCGACGGCCGGGATCTTCACGTAGAGGTTCGGCCGGTTGACGAGCGCCTCGATGCGCTTGGCCTCCGCGACGGTCCCCTCGTGGTCGTGGGACATCCGCGGATCGACCTCCCAGGAGACGTAGCCGTCCTGGCCGTCGCTGGCGTCCCACGCCCCGCGCAGCAGGTCGCACGCGTCGGTGATGTCGCGGTGGGCGAGTGCGAAGAAGATCTCCTTCGGGTCGCGCTCGTCGTGCAGGACGTGGGCGAGCTGCTCGTCGTACGCGTCGCCGTCGAGCGCCTTCTGGAAGATCGTGGGGTTGGAGGTCACGCCGACCACGGCGTCGGAGTCGATCATGCGCTCGAGCTCGCCGGAGCGCAGCGCATCGCGGGAGAGGGAGTCGAGCCAGACGCTCTGGCCCAGTGCGGAGAGGCGGTGAAGTGGGGAGTCGGACACGGCGCTCGTTCCTTTCGATGTGCTGGGGAAGCCTACGATCCTGCCGACATGTCTTTTCGCGTCATGGGCGTGGTGAACGTTACGCCCGACTCGTTCAGCGACGGCGGCCTGTGGCTCGATCCGGCGAAGGCCGTCGCCCACGGGCTCGAGCTGGTGGCGGAGGGCGCCGCGATCGTCGATGTCGGTGGCGAGTCCACCCGTCCGCGCGCCGAGCCGGTCGGGGCCGAGGAGGAGCTGCGGAGGGTTCTACCCGTGATCGAGGGGATCGTCACGGCCGGCCCCGCGGTGGTGGTGTCGATCGACACTTCGAAGCGGGCCGTGGCGGAAGCCGCGATCGACGCGGGCGCCACGTTCGTCAACGATGTCACGGCGCTGCGCGGCGACGGCGAGCTCGCGGGCCTGGTCGCGGACCGCGGGACCGAGCTGTGCGTCATGCACATGCTGGGAGACCCGCGCACGATGCAGGACGACCCGCGCTACGACGACGTCGTGGACGACGTGCGGGCGTTCCTCGAGGAACGAATCGCGTACGCCGTGGGCGAGGGCGTGGCCGAGGAGCGGATCCTCGTCGACCCCGGCATCGGGTTCGGCAAGACCGTCGACCACAACCTCGAGCTGCTGCGCCGCCTCGACGAGATCGTCGCGATCGGCCGCCCCGTCGTGGTCGGCACCTCGCGCAAGTCATTCCTGGGCAAGATCACGGGACGCGATGTGGGCGACCGTCTGCCGGGCACGATCGCCACCAACGTCGTGGCGCTGGCCCTCGGCGCGAGCGTGTTCCGCGTCCACGACGTCGCCCCGGTCGCGGACGCCCTCGCGGTGGCGGCTGCTACGTTCGGCACATGGCCGGCGACGAGCACGACGACGAGCTAGACGAGCCCTTCTCCGACTCCGACGGGGAGTCCGGCGGCGCGGAGACGGTCGTCTCGATCGAGATCACCGGCCTCGAGCTCTACACGCACCACGGTGTGACCGAGGCCGAGCGCGAGGTTGGCCAGCGCCTCGTGCTCGACATCCGCCTGGACGTCGGCGAGTGCGACGCGACGGTGACCGACATGGTCGAGGACACCATCGACTACGCGCAGGTCTGCCAGCTCGTCGCGCTGCTCGCCCAGCAGCGCTCCTACAAGACGCTCGAGCGCCTGTGCTCGGCGATCGCCGACCGCCTGCTCGAGGATTTCAGCGCGGACTTCGTGTGGGTCAAGGCCGCCAAGCCGCAGCCCCCGATCCCGCTGACGGTCGAGGAGGTCTCGGTCGAGGTCTCGCGCGAGGCCGGCGAGTAGCGGGCACCCGCCGCCGGCCGTGACCCGCTTCGACCGCGACACCGCGCCCGAGTCGCTGGGCGAGGGGCGTTACCGGGTCGCGTTTGAGCCCGAGTGGTTCATCCTGCGCGGCCCCAACGGCGGGATCGTGGCCGCCACGATCGTGCGGGCGATGCGCGCGGAGCTCGGCAG
>DAINCW010000031.1:8051-16400 GCA_036732205.1 Solirubrobacteraceae bacterium
GTCCACTACCCCGGCGCGCCCGCCGAGGGCCCGGCGGAGGTGCACGTGCGCGTCGAGCGAGCCGGGCGATCGCTGAGCACCGTCTCCGCGCGCCTGGAGCAGGACGGGCGCGTCATGGCGCTCGCGCTGGCGGCGTTCTCGGTGCCGTTCGGTGCGGCGACGGAGTACGACCACGCGCGGCCGCCGGACGTCCCCGCGCCGGAGGCGATCGAGGCGACGCCCGATCGCGGCGTGGAGCCGCTCCCGTTCGTCGCGAACTTCGAGTTCCACCCGGCGATCGGTCCGCGGCCGCTGTCGGGCGAGGGCGATCGCCCGATCACGGGCGGGTGGGTGCGCCTGGCCGAGGAGCGGCCGCTGGACGAGGCGCTGGTCGTGGCGTACGCCGATGCGTGGTGGCCCGCGCCCTTCTCGGTCGTGGCGCGCACGGGCGGCGCGCCGACCATCGACCTCACCGTGCATGTGCGCGCCCCGCTCCCGCGCGAGCACGACGACGTGCTCATCGAGGTCGGTTCCGACGTCCTGCGCGACGGCTTCTTCGAGGAGGACGTTCGCCTGTGGGCTCGCGACGGCACGCTGCTCGCCCAGGCCCGCCAGCTCGCGCTGCTGCTCCCGGCGCGATGAGACCGCGAGGGTGGCTCGGGCTCGGCTCCAACGTCGGCGACCGGCGGGCGCAGCTCCAGGCCGCCGTCGATGCGCTGCCCGCGCACGGCGTCACGGTGCTCGCGTCGTCCTCGGTCTACGAGACGGACCCCGTCGGCGAGATCCTCGACCAGCGTGCATTCCTCAACGCCTGCCTGCGGGTCGAGACCGACCTGGAGCCCGAGCCGCTCCTGGACGCCGCGAAGGCGGTGGAGCGCGAGCTCGGCCGCGAGCCGGGCGGCCCGCGCCACGGCCCCCGGCCGATCGACGTCGACGTGCTGCTGCTCGCAGACCGCGAGCACGCCTCCGAGCGCCTGCGCCTGCCCCACGAGCAGGTGCTGGCGCGGCGCTTCGTCCTGATCCCACTGCTGGAGCTCGACCTGGCGCTGCGCACGCCGGCCGGCGAGTCGCTGGCCGACGCCCTGGCCGCGCTGCCGGTGGACGAGGGCGTCGTGCGCGCCGGGCCGCCCCTACGCGTCTAGGCGCAGCCGCCGGCCGCCGCGAGCCGCCGTCGGTACACGCTCGCCGCGGGCGTCGGGAAGTCCGCATGGGTCTGGGTGCGCAGACGCGCCACGAGCTCGTGGTGGTAGGGGCTGCTCAGCGACTCGTTGTGGCCGATCACGTTCTTGATGGAGATCCCGTACCGGCAGCGCAGCCACCGGGTCAGGAGCAGCGACGAGCGCATCTGCGCCGCGTCGCCCAGGACCTGCGCGTCGCTGTTGCCCACGTGCTCGATGCCGATCGCCGTGTCGTTCAGGCCGACGGTGTGGCGGCACATGATCGACAGCGGCACGAGCTGGTAGATCGTGCCGTCGGTGTCGACGACGAAGTGGGAGCAGATGCCGGGCAGCTCGTGCAGCTCGACGTCGGGCACGTCGGGGGCGAACGTGTTGTAGGTCGCCTGGAAAGTGGACGTCACCGTGTAGTGGATGACGATCACATGCGGATGCACGAGGCGGTAGGTCGAGATCCCGTAGTGGCGCTGGGCGTAGGCGGCCATCTCCTGGCGGCGCTTGGCTGCGAACGGGATGGGCCGCTGGACGATGGGCGGCCGGGGTATCGCGGACGCCGTCGTCGTGGGCGTGGTGACGACGGGGGTGCGCGGACGTCGCGCAGGCGCTGGGCCGCCCGCCTGGCGCCGGCGCAGCGCCGCGGCGCGGCGCGCGGCGGCGCGCACGCGGGGATCGTCGGCGTTGAGGTGCAACGGCCGCCCGCCCGCCGCTGTCGTCGTGGTCGGAGCGCGGTGGCTCGACCCGCCGCAACCGGCGCACACGAGCGCGAGCAGCAGCCCGGCGACGGCCGGTCTAGGGGAAGTACACGGACGCGTTGTTGCCGCCCGTGCACACGTTCGTGCCGCCGCTCGTCCCGCAGTACATGGTGTAGGTCGAGCCGGTCACGGGGCTGTACACGTAGATCGTCCCGCTCTGGCCGCTCGAGTAGTACTCGTCGCGCACGTTCTGCGCGAAGGGACACGACGTGTTGGTGTTCGCGGACACGCCGGCACCGCAGCCGTGGCCCGACGGCACGAAGTTCGTCCCCGAGCTGCCACCGCTGCTGCTGGACCCGCTCGATCCGCTCGAGCCGCCGTTGGACCTGGCCGCCCGGAGCTTGTCGAGCTGTGCCTGGAGGCGCTTCTGCTCGCGCCCCTGCGCCTTGAGGCGCTCGTCCTGGCGCGCCTGCCGGGCGCCCTGTTGGCGGGCCTGCTCGATCTTCTGTGCGTCGTTGCCGCTGTTGCCGCTGTTGCTGTTGCTGCCGCATGCCGTCAGCGTCGCGCCCGCGGCGACCACCACCAAGACCGAACCCCATCCGCTAGCCCTCACGGCGCGCGAGTATAGGTTTGACGCGGACGGCGTGGTGCTTTTTTCGATGACGCGAGCCGGATCGTGCATGGCGCTGGCCGTGGCGGCGACGCTCGGCGGCTGCGGTTCGTCCTCGCCACCCGACCGCTCGAGCCGCGCTGCGACGAGCGCGTCCGCGCCGCAGCACCGGTCGCTGGCGGCCGCTCGGGGGCGGACGCGGCGCCTGCGCGACCGCCTGCGCGCCACCCGTGCGGCGGTGGCGCCGCAGGGGTCGATCTTCACCGCCGCCGACCGCAGCAGCTTCACCACGCTCGCCGCGCGCCTCGGTGGCTCCAGCGGGATCGCGGTGGCCCCCGTCGGGCGACGGACCGCGGTCGACGAGCTCGGCGCGCTGCGCGCGGGCCCGGCGTGGTCGACGATCAAGACGGCGATCGCCGCCACCGTGCTCGGACGCGGGGGCGGCCGGCCCGGCACGCAGGGCCTGCTGCGCCGGGCGATCACGGAGTCCGACAACGCGGCCGCACAGGCGCTGTGGTCGAGCCTGGGGGCGCCCGCCGCCGCCGGCGCCGCGGTGGCGCGCACGCTGGCGGCCGCCGGCGACACGGCGACGAGCGTGGAGACCCGCGTGCTGCGGCCGGGGTTCTCCTCCTTCGGCCAGACCAGCTGGTCCCTGGCCGGCCAGGCCCGGTTCACCGCGGGGCTGCCGTGCCTGGCCTCGGGCAGGCCCGTGCTCGCGTTGATGGGCGAGGTGGTCTCCGGTCAGCGCTGGGGCCTGGGCTCGAGCGGGCTCCCGGCGCGCTTCAAGGGTGGCTGGGGACCCGACCCGCGAGGCCGCTACCTGGTCCGCCAGCTCGGCGTGCTCACGCTGCCCGACGACCGGACCGTCGCGGTCACGCTGGCGTCGATGCCCGCCGACGGGAGCTTCGCCACCGGGACGCAGGACCTGACCGAGCTGGCGCGCTGGGTCGCGCCGCGCATCGCGCGCCGCGGCATCCGCGGCGGCGGGTGCTAGGCGACGGACTCGACGGGCAGCGTGCCCTTCGGCGTCGAGCCGGCACGCGGCGACATACTTCGCGCGCATGCTCCTGGTCGTCGACGTCGGCAACACCCAGACGCACTTCGGCGCGTGGGATGGAGAGCGCCTGGTCGAGCACTGGCGCTTCGCCACGGTGCGCACCTCAACGGCCGACGAGCTGGGCGCCGCGCTGCGCAACCTGCTCGAGCTGCGCGGGCTCGGATTGGCCGATCTCGACGCATCGATCGTGTCGTCGACCGTGCCGCAGCTCGCGCCCGAGTGGGTGGCGATGGCGCAGCGCTACCTGCGCCACGAGATGCTCGTCGTAGGCCCCGGGATCAAGACGGGGGTCGCCATCCGCATCGACAACCCGCGCGAGCTCGGTGCCGACCGTCTCGTCAACGCCGTCGCCGGCTACGCGCGGGCCGAGGGCGCATGCATCGTGGTGGACTTCGGGACGGCGATCACCTACGACGCCATCTCGGCCGACGGCGAGCTGCTGGGGGCGCTGATGGCGCCGGGCGCGGCGATCTCCATCGAGGCGCTGACCGAGCGCGCGGCCAAGCTGCCCAAGATCGAGCTGGCGGCGCCGCGCGCGCTCATCGGCAAGTCGACGATCGAGGCGATCCGCTCGGGCGTCGTCTACGGCTTCGCGGGCGCCGCGGACGCGATCATCCGCCGGCTGCGCGACGAGGAGCTCGGCCAGGAGGCCCTCGCGATCGCGACCGGCGGGCTGGCCGAGCACATCGTCCCGTTCTGCGACGAGATCGACGACACGGACGACCTGCTCACGCTGACCGGGCTGCGCCTGATCTGGGAGCGCAACCAGGTCTGATCCTCCCGGGCCGGGCTACTTCTTCTTCGCGGTCCAGGTCTGCGAGCCCGTCCTGCAGGTCACCTTGCCAAGATGGTCCCATGGACCGCCTGCTGACCGAGCCGTTCCAGATCGGGTCGGTGCGAGTGCGCAACCGCGTGCTGCTCGCTCCGCTGGCGGGCATCGGCAACTGGTTCGTGCGCCTCCAGGCCAAGCGCTTCGGGGCCGGCATGGCCTTCTCGGAGATGGTCTCGAGCTTCGGCGTGCGCTACGGCGGCGACAAGACGCTCTCGATGCTGCGCATCGACGACGCCGAGCGCGAGGGCGGCCCCGTGGCGATCCAGCTCTTCGGCCAGGACCCGGAGGTCATGCGCATCGCCGCCGCCCGGGTGGCCGAGGCGGGTGCGGACATCGTCGACCTCAACATGGGGTGCCCGGTGCCGAAGGTCTGCAAGACCGGCGCCGGGGCCGCGCTGTTGGGCGACCCGGACCTGGCGGTCGCGGTGGCCCGGGCCGCGCGCGAGGGCAGCGGCCTGCCGGTCACCGTGAAGCTGCGCTCGGGCCGGCGCCCGGGCGAGACCGGCGGCTTCGAGCTCGCCCACCGGCTCGTCGAGGAGGCGGGTGTCGCGGCCATCACGTTCCACCCCCGCTCGGCGGCCGTGCACCACAAGGGCTCGCCCGACCTCGAGCTCGCCGCGCGACTCGCGGCCGAGCTGCCCGTGCCCGTAATCGTCTCGGGCGGGTTGAGCGATGCGGACTCCGTGCGGCGCACGTTCAAGGAGACCGGGGCGGCCGCGGTGATGCTCGCCCGCGGGTCGCTTGGCAACCCATGGCTGTTCGCGCAGGCCCTGGGCGCCCGGTCCGGCGAGCCTACGCGCGAGGAGGTCCTGGCCGAGCTCGACTGGATCATGGACCGGGCGGTGGAGCACTTCGGGCCCGTCCGCGCGGGCCGCTGGCTGCGCAAGGCCTACCCGTGGTACCTGGAGCGCCTCGGCGCCGGCAAGGAGCTGGGGCACACGCTCCAGCAGACGGACACGGCCGACGAGGCCCGGTCTGTCCTCGCCGCGGCGTAGCTCGGCTACACTGCGCCGCCCTTTTCGACCCAGGGAACGCGAACCGCCATGCCGAAGGACGTCATCCTCACCCCCGAAGGCCTGCAGCAGCTCAAGGAAGAGCTCGAGCACCTGCAGATCGCCAAGCGCCGCGAGGTCGCGGAGCGCATCAAGGAAGCCCGCGAGTTCGGGGACATCACGGAGAACTCCGAGTACGACGACGCCAAGAACGAGCAGGCCATGCTCGAGCAGCGCATCGCCCAGCTCGAGGACCGGCTTCGCGGCGCCCAGGTCATCAACGCCAAGGAGATCGGCACCGAGGTCGTGAAGGTCGGATCGGCGGTGAACGTCAAGGACGAGAAGACCGGCGAGACCGCCAAGTACGTGATCGTCGGCTCGGCCGAGGCCAAGCCGCCCGAGCGCCTCAGCAACGAGTCCCCGGTGGGCAAGGCCCTGATCGGGTCCAAGCGCGGCGACGTCGTCGACGTGACGCTGCCGAGCGGCAAGAAGCGCAAGCTCAAGATCACCAAGATCGACGTCGGCCTGAAGTAGGTTCGCCGGATGGCCGACCTGCCCGAGCTGCTCGCCGCCCGGCGGGCGAAGCTCGAGCGGCTGCGCGCCGAGGGCGTCGACCCGTTCCCGCACTCCTATCCCGGGGTCGTCGCCGCGAGCGTGGTCCACGAGCGCCACTCCGACCTCGCCGACGGCGAGGAGACCGCGGCGGTCTACCGCGTGGCAGGCCGGCTGGCGGCCCGCCGCGGCCAGGGCAAGATGGCCTTCCTCGACCTGGTGGACCGCTCCGGGCGGCTCCAGCTCCAGGCGCGCGCCGACGTGCTGGGCGATGAGCGGATGGCCCAGCTCGTCGAGCTCGACCTCGGCGACCTGATCGGCGTCGACGGGGCGGCCTTCAAGACCAAGCGCGGCGAGCTGTCCCTGCGCGTCGACGACTTCACGGTCCTCGCCAAGTCGCTGCGCCCGCCGCCCGACAAGCACCACGGGCTTGTCGACGTCGAGACCCGCTACCGCAAGCGCGAGCTCGACCTCATCGCCAACGAGGAGTCGCGCGAGCTGTTCGAGCTGCGCACGCGGGTCGTGTCCGGGGTGAGGCGCTACCTGGACGACGAGGGCTTCCTCGAGGTCGAGACCCCCGTGCTCCAGCCGCTCTACGGCGGCGCGCTGGCGCGCCCGTTCGTGACGCATTTCGAGGCGCTGGACCGCGACTTCTACCTGCGGATCGCCACCGAGCTGTACCTGAAGCGCCTGATCGTCGGGGGGCTCGAGCGCGTGTACGAGCTGGGCAAGGACTTCCGCAACGAGGGCCTGTCGCCCAAGCACAACCCGGAGTTCACGATGGTCGAGTTCTACGAGGCCTACGCGGACTACGGCGACGCCGCGCGGCGGCTGGAGGCGCTCGTCAGCGGCGTGGCCAAGGCCGTGGGCTACGCGGGCGAGATCGACTTCACGCCGCCATGGCGGCGCGTGACGCTGCGCGACGCGATCCGCGACGAGTCGGGCGTCGACGTCCTCGAGCACCGCGACCGCGAGTCGCTTGTGAAGGCGATCGGCGAGAAGGTGCCGATCGAGGACCGCACGTGGGCGCAGCTCGTCGACGACCTGCTCAGCAAGCTCGTCGAGCCCAAGCTGCTCCAGCCGACGATCGTCCTGGACTACCCAAAGGAGCTCTCGCCGTTCGCGAAGGACCACCGCTCCGAGCCGGGCCTGGTCGAGCGCTTCGAGGCGTTCGCGGGCGGCATGGAGATCGCCAACGCGTTCTCCGAGCTCAACGACCCCGACGAGCAGCGTGCGCGCTTCGAGGCGCAGGCGCGCCACCTCGCCGAGGGCGACGACGAGTCACAGCCCTACGACGAGGCGTTCGTCGAGGCGCTGGAGCACGGCATGCCGCCAACGGGCGGCCTGGGGATGGGCATCGACCGCCTCGTGATGCTGCTCAGCGGGCGACAGTCGATCCGCGAGGTCGTGCTCTTCCCCGCGCTGCGGGAGTGAGGGCCACGGCCCCGCTCCGAGCGGCATTTCGACCGCGCCGAGCCGCCGGAGCCGGTTGTTAGACTGGGCCATCGCCGAGGAACAAGCGACCGACCACTCATCTTTCGAGCCCCCGGGGTCGAATACATGAGTGCCGGGTAGTTCGCCGTCCCCGGAAGCAGAGTCCCGCAGGACCAGAGAGGAAGTCCCAGATGTTCGAGCGATTCACTGAACGAGCCCGCCAGGTGGTCGTTCTCGCGCAGGAGGAGGCGCGGACGCTCAAGCACAACTACATCGGGACGGAGCACATCCTGCTCGGCCTGCTGCGCGAGGAGGAGGGTCTCGCCGCCCGCGTCCTCGAGTCCCTGGACATCACCGTCGAGCGGGTGCGCGCCCAGGTCGTGCGCATCGTCGGCTCCGGTGAGGAGGTCACCTCCGGCCAGATCCCCTTCACTCCGCGCGCGAAGAAGGTCCTCGAGCTCGCCCTGCGCGAGGCGCTGAGCCTGGGCCACAACTACATCGGGACGGAGCACATCCTGCTCGGCCTCGTCCGCGAGAACGAGGGCGTCGCCGCGCGCATCCTGCTCGACTTCGACGCCGACTCCGAGAAGATCCGCAACGAGGTCATCCGGATGCTGTCCGGGCCCGGCGGGCGCCGTCAGGGCGCGGGCGCCGGTGCCGGCGCGGGCGCCGGCGCGCCGGGCGAGGGCAAGAAGTCCAGCAAGCTGCTCGACCAGTTCGGCCGCAATCTCACGAAGCTCGCATCGGACGGCAAGCTCGACCCCGTGGTGGGCCGCGAGACCGAGATCGAGCGGATCATGCAGATCCTCTCGCGCCGCACGAAGAACAACCCGGTGCTGATCGGCGAGCCGGGCGTCGGCAAGACCGCGGTCGTCGAGGGCCTGGCCCAGCGGATCGTGTCCTCCGACGTGCCCGAGCTGCTGAAGGGCAAGCAGATCTACACGCTCGACCTGGCGGCCCTGGTCGCCGGCTCGAAGTACCGCGGCGAGTTCGAGGAGCGCCTGAAGAAGGTGATGAAGGAGATCA
>DAINCW010000032.1:0-16250 GCA_036732205.1 Solirubrobacteraceae bacterium
GGCGACGTGTCGGCCTACATCCCGACGAACGTCATCTCGATCACCGACGGCCAGATCTTCCTCGAGCCGAAGCTCTTCTACTCGGGCGTCCGGCCGGCGATCAACGTCGGCATCTCGGTGTCCCGTGTCGGCGGCAACGCGCAGATCAAGCCGATGAAGAAGGTGGCCGGCCGCCTGAAGCTCGACCTGTCGCAGTACCGCGACCTCGAGGCCTTCGCGCAGTTCGGCTCCGACCTCGACCCCGAGACCCAGCGCACGCTGGCTCGCGGCGAGCGGCTGGTCAAGGCGCTCAACCAGGGCGAGCGCCAGCCGCTGCCCGTCGAGGACCAGGTCGTGCAGATCTACGCCGCGACCAACGGCTACCTCGACCGGATCAACGTCGAGCGCGTGCCCGAGTTCCTGGACTCTCTGACCGACCGCTTCCACGCCGAGCAGGCCGAGCTGCTGCGGTCGATCGCGGGTGGTGACTGGGAGGACGGCACCGTCGAGACCGTCGACAAGGCGGTCAAGGAGTTCGCCGACGACTTCGGCTTCGACCTCGACGAGGAGGGCCAGCCGGCCGACGAGGGCGACTCGGACCGCGTGTCCGACCGCAAGCGCGACGAGTCCTCCGGCAACGGCAAGCCGTCCGACGAGGGCGACGACTCCGACTCGGCCGCCGACGAGTCGGCCGACGAAGAGAAGGAAGCCGCACCCGCGTGAGACCCCGCGGGTCCTCACCCACCGGCGTGTCTGAGCTCGGGGCGGTCTCGTCGTGAGCCAAAGGGATGTCAAGCAGCGGATCAGCTCGGTGAAGAACATCGAGAAGATCACGCGCGCGATGGAGATGGTCGCCGCGGCGCGCCTGCGCCGGGCCGAGCAGCGCATCACGGCGCTGCGGCCCTACGCGAGCGCGATCCGGCGCATGACGCGCCAGGCCGCCGAGGCGGCGGAGAACGTGCCGAGCCTGCCCATCCTCAACGAGCACGACAGCGAGAACACGATCGCGATGCTGCTGGTCACGGGCGACCGCGGGCTCGCGGGCGCGTTCAACTCGCAGATCATCCGCGCCGGCCTGCGCGCCACGGCCGAGCACGAGAGCGACGGCAAGCAGGTCGCCTTCTACGCGTCGGGCCGCCGCGGCGTGTCGACGCTGCGCTTCCGCAAGCGCGACCCGAAGGGCGAGTACGTCGGGTTCACCGACCGCCCCGCGTTCGCCAACGCGCGCCAGATCGGCCAGGACCTCATGACCGCCTACATCGACGGCGAGGTCGACCGCGTCGAGATCTTCTACAACGGCTACATCTCGCCGCTCACCCAGGAGGTGCGGCGCGAGACCCTGCTGCCGATGCAGCAGGCCACCGTTCTCGAGGAGGACGCGAACACCGACAACGACCCGGACGACGGTTCCGGTCACCACGCGCTGGTGGAGTACGAGCCCGAGCCCGAGGAGATCCTCGGCCGGCTGATTCCCGACTACGTCGAGATCTCGATCTACCGCGCGCTGCTGGAGTCGACCGCGTCCGAGCATGGCGCCCGCATGACCGCCATGCGCAGCGCCTCGGAGAACGCGGGCGAGCTAATCGAAGATTTGACTTTGGAGATGAACCGGGCCCGCCAGGCCGAGATCACCCAGGAGATCATGGAAGTCGTCGCCGGCGCTGAGTCGCTGGTCTAGGAGACAACAATGGCTGCCACCGAAGAGAAGACCACTAAGACCAAGGACAACGTCGGGCGCATCGAGGAGATCCAGGGCGTGGTCATCGAGGCCGTGTTCCCGGGCGATCTCCCGGCGATCAACAACGCCCTGCACATCAAGATCGCGGACGTCAGCAAGGAGTCCGAGCAGGCGGGCGTCAGCGCCGGCAAGGCGGGCGAGGGCTTCCTGGTCTGCGAGGTGCAGCAGCACCTCGGCGACGACCGCGTCCGCGCGGTCGCCATGGACACCACCGACGGCCTCGCGCGGGGGATGGACGTCATCGACACCGGCGCGTCGATCACGGTCCCGGTCGGCGAGATCACGCTCGGCCGCATCTTCAACCTCCTCGGCGACCCGATCGATCAGGGCGACGACCTGCCCGACGACGTCGAGCGCTGGCCGATCCACCGCGACGCGCCGAACGTCGAGTCCCTGACCCCGACGACCGAGATGTTCGAGACCGGCATCAAGGTCATCGACCTGTTGGCGCCCTACGCCAAGGGCGGCAAGGTCGGCCTGTTCGGCGGCGCCGGCGTCGGCAAGACGGTGATCATCCAGGAGCTGATCCACAACCTCGCCGAGGAGCACGGCGGCCTGTCGGCCTTCTGCGGCGTGGGCGAGCGCTCGCGCGAGGGCAACGACCTCTGGCTCGAGATGAAGGAGTCGGGCGTCATCGACAAGACGATCCTCGTCTTCGGCCAGATGAACGAGCCGCCCGGCGCGCGCATGCGCGTCGCGCTGTCCGGCCTGACGATGGCGGAGTACTTCCGCGAGCAGGGCCAGGACGTGCTGCTGTTCATCGACAACATCTTCCGGTTCGTCCAGGCCGGCTCCGAGGTGTCCGCGCTGCTCGGCCGCATGCCGTCGCAGGTGGGCTACCAGCCGACGCTGGAGACCGAGATGGGCCAGCTCCAAGAGCGCATCACCTCCACGCGCCAGGGGTCGGTGACGTCGATCCAGGCGATCTACGTCCCGGCCGACGACCTCACCGATCCCGCGCCGGCGTCGGTGTTCGCGCACCTCAACGCGACGACGACGCTGTCACGGGCGATCTCGGAGAAGGGCATCTACCCGGCCGTCGACCCGCTGGACTCGACCTCGACGATCCTCAAGCCGGAGATCCTCGGCGAGGAGCACTTCGCGGTCGCCAACGGCGTCAAGGAGATCCTCCAGCGCTACAAGGAGCTCCAGGACATCATCGCCATCCTCGGCATCGACGAGCTCAGCGACGAGGACAAGCTCATCGTCGGCCGGGCGCGGCGCATCGAGCGCTTTTTGTCGCAGCCGTTCAACGTCGCCGAGCAGTTCACGGGCACGCCCGGCCAGTTCGTGCCGATCGCGGAGTCGATCCGTGGCTTCAAGGAGATCCTCGAGGGCAAGCACGACGACGTGCCGGAGTCGGCGTTCTTCATGAAGGGCTCGATCGACGACGTCGTGGGCGCGAGGGCCGAGGAGCGCAGCGAGAACGGCGGCCCGTCGGACCAGGGCGATTCGGGCGATTCGCCCGAGGAGTCGTAGCGCGTGGCGCACGAGAAGTTCCCGGTCGAGGTCCTGACGCCCGACGGCGAGGTGTTCGCCGAGGAGGTGGAGATGCTCTCCACGCGCACGGGCGTCGGCTCAATCGGCATTCTGGCCAACCACGCGCCGCTGCTGGCGATGCTCGACCCGACCGAGCTGCGGCTCTACAAGTCCGAGTCCGACGTTGTGCGGTTCGCGCAGGCCGAGGGCTACCTCCAGGTCGCCGACAACCGCGCGCTGGTCCTCGTCGAGGAGGTCCACGACCCCGGCGAGCTGAACACGAGCGAGATCCAGGAGAAGCTCGGTGAGGCCGAGCACGAGCTCGAGTCCGCGGAGGACGGCTCGGAGGCCCAGCGCATCGCCCAGCGCGACAAGCGCCGCTGGGAGGCCTTCCTGCGCGTCGCCGAGGGCGGCGACTCCCGCTAGGACGGCAGCTTGGCGGCGAAGGCGCGCAGCTTCTCGGGCCCGCGCATCGGCGCCCCGTGGCCGAACACCGTCAGCGCCGGCTCGAGCGTCGCGAGGCGGCGGATCGACTCCCGGTTGCGGGCCGGGTCGGGCGTGAAGGCCTTCGGCGGCTCGTGCAGGCCCGGGATCCCGGTGGCCAGGTGCTGGCCGTTGAGCACGTCGCCGGCGACCAGCACGCGATCGGACTCGCGCCAGTAGGCGACGTGGCCCTTGGAGTGGCCCGGGACCTCGAGCACCGAGAAGCCGGCGACCTCGTCACCCTCGTGCAGTGCCCGCGCGACCGGGTACGGCGGCCCGCACCAGACGCGCATGATCAGGCCGTTGAGCCAATGGTCGGGCTGGGACTCGCCGATCGTGCCCTTCTCCATCGCCTCGACGTCGCCCTCGCCGCACCACAGCGGGATGCCCAGCTTCTCGCACACCTCCTTGCTGGCGCCCTGATGGTCGGGGTGGGCGTGCGTCAGCGCGTGCGCGGTGATCTCGTGCCCCTTGATCTGGCGCAGGATGCGGCGCCCGGCATGCCTCGTGGCGGCATCGATCAGGACGTCGCCCATCACGTAGACGTTGATGCCGTTGGGCGGGAAGCCCCGCAGCATCCACAGGCCCGGCGCGAGCTCCTTCATGAGCGCTTCTCCAGCTCGGCCTGACGCAGCTCGATCCGGCGGATCTTGCCGGTCAGGGTCTTTGGCAGCTCGGTCACGAACTCCACCTCCCGTGGGTATGCGTACGCCGAAAGGCGGTCGCGGACGAATGCGCTGATCTCCTTGCCGAGCTCTTCGCTCGGCTTGTGGCCCTCGGCGACGATCACGAACGCCTTGACGATCGACCCGCGGCGCTCGTCGGGTGCCGCCACGGCTGCGGCCTCCGCCACAGCCGGGTGCTCGAGGCACGCGGACTCCACCTCGAACGGCCCGATGCGGTAGCCGGCCGAGATGATCACGTCGTCGGCGCGGCCCTCGTACCAGACGTAGCCGTCGGCGTCGAAGCGCGCGGCGTCCTTGGTGTGGAACCACTCGCCGCCGAAGGTCTCCCGCGACGCCTCGTCGTTGTCCCAGTAGCCGAGGGGGTAATGCGGGTTGGACCGGGCGCGCAGGCAGATCTCGCCGCGGTCGCCCTTCGGCACGGGTTTTTCGTCCTCGTCGAGGATGTCGACGTCCCAGCCCGGCATCGGCCGGCCCATCGAGCCGTCGCGGACCTCCATGAACGGGTAGTTCGCCACGAGGGGATAGGACTCGCTGAGACCGTAGAAGTCGAGCACCGTCAGGCCGTACTGGTCGCGGAACCAGCGGATGGCCTCGGGGTTGAGCGGCTCGCCCGCGCTGCACACGATGCGGAACCGCTGGGGGTAGCGAGTGCCGGCGTCGCCGATGCCCATCATCGAGCGGATCGCCGTCGGCGTCGCGAAGACATTGGTCACCTCGTGGCGCGAGAGCACGTCGAGCTGGCGGTGCGGGTCGAAGCCGCCCTCGCGCTGGAGGACGACCTGGACGGCGCCGTGGCGCCACGGGCCCAGCAGCGGGCAGATGCCGGCCGCCCACGCCCACTCGCCCATGCCGTGGAAGCGCTCGCCGTCCTGAACGTCGTGGCAGTAGGTGAACTCCTCGTGCGCGAGCAGGTAGCGATGCGCGTGCAGGATCCCCTTGGCCAGGCCGGTCGTGCCGGACGTGTAGTAGAGCTGCGCCGGGTCCTCGGCCCGCGTGTCGACGGTTTCGAACTCCGGCTCGCCCTGGGCGAGCAGCTCGTCGTCGAGGATGAGCACCTCCGGGCCGAGTCCCGAAACCCGCGCGGCGTTGGCGGCGTTGGTGACGACGACCTTCGCCTGCGAGTCGTTGACGCGGTGGCGGATGCTCTCGTTCCCGTAGAGCACGGACATCGACAGCAGGATCCCCGCGGATCGGTACGTGCCGATGAACGCGGCCGCTGTCTCCGGGACCGGCGGGAGCAGCATCGCGACGCGGTCGCCGCGCTCCACGCCGTGCGCGCGCAGGACGTTGGCGAAGCGGTGGGAGAGCTGCTGGAGCTCGCCCCAACGGACCTCGCGCACCGTGCCCTCGGGGTCCTCGTGGATCATCGCCAGCTTGTCCGCGGGGTGCTTGTCGCAGACGTCGCGGGCGATGTTGTAGCGCTCGGGCACCTCCCAGCGATGCTCTCGGACGGCCTGCTCGTAGTCCATGGTCCCCCTTCGTCAGACCCGGTTGATGCCGGCCTCAGCGCAGCCCGCGCGCAGGCGGTCGAGGCCGAAGGCGTCGACCGGCCCGAGGGCCCCGGCGCCGTGGAGGCCTGACAGCGCCGCGTCGGCGCCCCACGCGAGGATGTCGCCGGTGAAGTCGTAGCCGTTGGCGCCCTCGAGATGGATGGTGGCCAGGACGTCGCCCCTCGCCGACGAGGCGACGGCCACGACGTGCGAGCTGGACTTCGCCCGCTGCGCCGCGTCCGGGCCGCCGGTCGAGCCCTTCACGAACCGCCCGACCGCCGCCGACATCCCCGAACGGACCCCCGGCAGCCTCGTGGCCAGCGAGGTGGCCAGCGACATCGCCTGCATTGGGCGCGACAGCGGGCCGAACCAGCCGAGGTAGACGTCGACGTCGCGCAGGCGCTCCGACAGCCGCGGCAGCGCGAAATGCTCGCTCGTGCCGACCGACACCGCGACGCGGTCGCGCCCGCGGACCTCGAACGAGCGCAGCCGCGCGGCGCCGCGCTCGGTCCGCACCTGCCCGTCGCGGAACGTGTGGCTGGGCTCGAGGAACACGCCGGCGGCCGAGGCCCGCGTGCCGCCGCTCATCCCACCTGACGCGTCGCCCGTCATGAAGTAGCCGATGTCCAGGCGCGTGACCGCCTCGCCCTGGCCGGCGGCGTCGTCCAGGGCCATGGCTCCGGCCAGGTTCCCGGGCACCCAGTCGTAGCCGAAGGCGGTGACGAGGCCGCAGCCCGCCGCCTCGGCGCCCACGCCGTAGCGCTGAAAGACGTCGCGGATGAACGGGGTCTCGCCCGTGGAGTCGAGGTAATGGGCTCCGGCGGCGACGGCGGCGTGGATCGCGGGCTCCCCCCAGCGCACGAACGGCCCCACCGTGCTGACGAGCACGTCCCCGCGCTCGACCAGGGCTCGGACGCTGTCGGGCTCCGACACGTCCGCCCGCTGGGTCTCCAGCCCGCCGAGCTCCGCGGCCAACTCCTCCAGGGGCCCCTCGCTGCGCGCCGCGAGCAGCGGGCGAGCGCCGCGTCGCACGAGCGAATGGGCGACGAGACGGCCCGTGTAGCCCGTGGCGCCGAACAGGACAATGCGACCCGCCATCTCAGGGGACCTTAACGGTGGTCGCCTACCATGGCGCGCCATGGACGAGCGCCTGCTGGCCGAGCGCCTCATCACCTACGACACGTCGACGCCCGACGGCCTCCGGGCCGCGGCCGGCTTCGTCAAGGGCTGGCTGGAGTCGCGCGACATCCGCGTGACCGACCGCGTCCACGAGGGACTGCCCGTGATCATCGCCGAGGCCGGTCCCGCCGAGGGCCCGATCGTGGTCTTCCACGGCCACGTCGACGTCGTGCCGGCGCGCCCCGGCCAGTTCGAGCCCCGCATCGAGGGCGATCGCCTGATCGGCCGCGGCGCCTACGACATGAAGGGCGCGCTCGCGGCGATGATGTGCGCCACCCGCGACGCCGCCGACCAGGACGGCGTGCGCGTGCTGTTCGTCTGCGTGCCCGACGAGGAGTCAGACGACATCGACGACCGCTCGATCGACGCCCTCGTCGCAGGGCCCCTGGCGGCCGCGGATTTCGCGATCACCGGTGAGCCGACCGAGATGCACGTCGGCGTCCAGTCCAAGGGCGTGCTCGCCGTCCGCCTCCAGATCGGCGGCACCGCCGCGCACGGCTCGACGCCGTGGGAGGGCGACAACGCGATCCTCAAGGCCCACGACGCGTTCCGTCGGATCGAGACGCTTCCCTTCTCGCGGGAATCGAGCGACCTCTTCGACCGCGCGTCGATCAACCTCGCGCGGATCGTCGGCGGCGACGCCTTCAACAAGGTCCCCGACGCCTGCACGATCGACGTGGACATCCGCTACCTCCCAAACCAGGACCCCGGCGACATCCTCGCCCAGATCCGCACGATCGGAGACCTCGAGGTCGTCAAGGTCTTCCAGCGCGTCCCGGCGATCGTGTCGCGCAGCAACCCGTACGTGCTGGCGCTGCGCGACGCCGTCGGGCGCAACGTGGAGGGCGACGCGCTGTCCATCGGCCGCGACGGCGCCTCCGACGCGGTCTCGTTCCTCGAGGCCGGCATCCCGGCCGTGGAGTTCGGCCCGGTCGGCGGCGGCCACCACGGGCCGGAGGAGTGGGTGTCGCTCAGCTCGCTCGTCCGCTACCGCCAGGCGCTGCGCGACTTCGTGACCGGCCTGCCGACGGCGCTGGCGAAGCGCAGCGACGGCCAGCTGCGCGCCGTCGAGGGGGGCTTGGCGCAATGAGCGTCTACGACCCGACGTCGCTCGACCAGGAGGACGAGAGCCCTCCGCGCCCCGGCCGTCGCGCCATGGTGCGCTTCCTGCTGGGCGGCGCGGTGATCCTCGTCGCCACCGCCGCGGTCGTGTCGACCGCGATCCTGCTCCAGATCAAGACGGCCGTCGACACGTTCAACACGGCCAGCAAGGGCAACCACATCCCGAACATCGCGCGATTCCTCCAGGGCGTGCCGGCGGGCGGCCCGCAGACCATCCTGGTCCTGGGCTCCGACCGCCGCTTCTCGGACATCAAGGCCCACAACCCGGTCCGCTCGGACACGATCATCCTCATGCGGCTCGACCCGTCCAAGGGCGCCACGGGGATCATGTCGATCCCGCGCGACCTCAAGGTGAAGATCCCCTACAAGAAGGGGCTGGTCACCGACAAGATCAACGCGGCCTACGCGCTCGGCGGCCCGGCGCTGGCGGTGAAGACCGTCCACTTGATCCTCCACATCCCGATCAACCACGTCGTCAACGTGAACTTCGGGGGCTTTCGACGCGCCGTGAACCGTCTGGGCTGCGTCTACGCGGACGTGGACCGGCGGTACTACAACGACAACAACCCGCCCGCGGGCGGCGGGCCCGACTACGCGACCATCCACGTCAACGCGGGCTACCAGAAGCTCTGCGGACAGAACGCGCTGGACTACGTCCGCTACCGCCACTTCGACACCGACCTCGTGCGCGCGGCCCGCCAGCAGGACTTCCTGCGGCAGGCCAAGGAGCAGTTCGGCGTCGGCAGGCTGTTCACGGACCGCAACGAGCTGCTGAGGATCTTCGGCCGCTACACGCAGACCGACATCCACTCCACGAGCGCGATCCTGTCGCTGCTCAAGCTTGCGTTCGAGTCGTCCAAGCACCCCATCCAGGAGGTGCACTTCCGCTCGACCGAGGGCCAGAGCTACGTGACCGCCACCGCTGCCCAGATCCGCAAGACGGTCAGCGAGTTCCTCAACGCGAAGGCGTCCTCGGGAGCGCGCGCGAAGGCCAAGCCGCGCCCGAGCGACAAGCACCGGCACCACCAGCGGTCCTCGGCGAACTTCCCGGGCCTGTTCGCGGCGGCCAAGGCCGCCTCCGACCAGGCCATCAGGGTGGGGACGAGGGTCGGCTTCCCGGTCTACTACCCGACGCTCGCGGCCGTCGCGTCGACCTATGTCACCGAGAAGGACACGCCGCGCGCGTACACGATCGCCGACCGCGGACACCACCGCTACCGCGCGTACCGGCTCGTCGTCCGCGCGCCCGGTCTCGGCCAGTACTACGGCATCGAGGGCACGAGCTGGACCGCCCCGCCGATCCTCGACAACCCGAGCACGACGATCAAGATGCGCGGGCGCAAGTACGGCCTGTTCTACGACGGGTCGAGGCTCCGGCTCGTCGCCTTCCGCACGCCGCACGCCGTCTATTGGGTCTCCAACACGCTGCTGGAGACCATCAAGAACAAGCAGATGCTGGGCATCGCCCGCTCGCTGACGCGCGTCGGATAGCTCGCGTCACGCTCCCGCTAGGGTCCTCGCCCTCATGAGCGACCGCGAACCGATCGGCGTCATCGGCACGGGCTACGTCGGGATCGTCACGGCGGCGGGCTTCGCCGAGCTGGGCTCGGACGTCTGGTGCGTGGACATCGACGCCGGCAAGATCGCCCGCCTGGAGCGCGGCGAGATCCCGATCTACGAGCCCGGGCTCGAGGAGCTCGTGGCCAAGCACCGCGGCCGCCTGCACTTCTCGACGAACATCGGCGACGCCGTCGAGCACGCGCGCCTGCTCTTCGTCGCCGTCGGCACCCCGCCGACGTACTCCGGGGACGCCGACCTCAGCGCCGTCCACGCGGTCGTGAACGCGATCCCGCCGTCGGACCGCCACGCGCTGGTCATGAAGTCCACCGTCCCCGTCGGGACGGGAGCGGCGATCAAGCGCAGCTTCGCCGAGCAGGGCAAGGACGGCTTCCGCTACGTCTCGTGCCCGGAGTTCCTCAAGGAGGGCACCGCGCTCGCGGACTTCCTCAAGCCCGACCGCGTGGTCGTCGGCGACGAGGGCGACTGGGCCGGCGACGCGGTCGTGGCGCTCTACGAGCCCCTGAACGCGCCGATCGTGCGCACGGACATCGAATCGGCGGAGATGGTCAAGCTCGCGGCCAACGCGTTCCTCGCAACGAAGATCTCCTTCATCAACGAGATCGCGAACGTCTGCGAGGAGACCGGCGCGGACGTCACCGAGGTGGCCCGGGGGATGGGCTTCGACGATCGCATCGGGCCGAAGTTCCTCCAGGCCGGGATCGGCTTCGGCGGTTCGTGTCTCGCCGGGGAGGAGACGGTGCTGGCCCGTTGGCGCGGGCGCACGAGCCTGATGCCGCTCGAAGACCTCTACACCCGCATGGAGCGCGAGTTCGGCGAGTGGGAGCCCGGGGTGGTCGAGGTCGACGATCTGGAGGTTCTGTCGTGGCGTCCCGGCATGAGCGGGCCGGAGTACCTGCCCGTCATGTGCGTGACGCGCCGCCAGGCCGACGAGGTGATCGAGCTGCGCACGAAGATGGGCCGCCGGATCGTCTGCACGCCCGACCACCCGCTCGTCGTCAGCGACGGCGAGGGTGGCGAGGAGCACGTCAAGCTCGCCCGCGAGGTCACCGACCGCGACTGGATGCCAATCTCGGTCGGGCGGTCGTACACGCCGAGCGAGGACCAAGAGCGCCAGCTGTTCACGCTCGCCGGGATGGAGCTCGCGGGCCTGACGGACTCCGACGTGATCGTGCGCCCGGAGGCGAAGTACACGGCGGCCGTCTTCGCGAAGCAGGCGGCCGTGCTCGAGCACCCGCGCGGTGCGGCCGCGCGCTCAGCCGACATCCGCCGGACGGGCTCGGTGCGCCTCGACGAGGCGCACCGGCTGGAGATCCCTGTCGACGAGGCGACGGTCGTGACGGCGAAGAACGGGACGCATGTGCCCGTGTGGCTGACCGTTGACGAGCGGTTCTGGCGCGTCGTCGGGCTGTACACCGCCGAGGGCTGCGTTCCCAAGCCGGGGCATCGGATCCAATGGAGTTTCCACCCGACGCACGAGGAGCACCTGGTCGACGAGGTGGTTGCCTACTTCGAGAGCCAGGGGGTCCGGACGAGCGTCTACCACGGATCCACGGCGCGCACCGTCACGCTGCGATCCCGGCTTCTTGCGGGCTGGTGGCTGAACTGGCTGGGTCTCGGCCGGACGTCCTACGGGCAGCGCGTCCCCGACCTCCTGTGGGACCAGCCCGAGAGCAACATCCGGGCATTCCTGTCCGGCCTGTGGGAGGGCGACGGTTCGTGGTCGCTGGTCAACGGCGGACCGAGTGTCATCCTCGAGTTCGGGACCGTGAGCGACGAGCTTGCCGACGGCGTCCATCGTCTGCTGGGCGAGCTCGGGATCATCGCCGGTCAGCGGATCGGCCGAGGCGCGAAGTCGACGAAGGACACCTATTGGCTGCGCGTGGCGGGCGCCGAGCAGATCGAGCGCGCGCTCTTCCTCGTCCCCAAGCGCGACCGCCCGGGAGTGCTCGCGTCGATCGCGCTCCAGCAGAAGCGCATCGCCCCGACCGGCTATCGCAAGCGTGACAATTCTGCGTGGGTCCGCGTGGTCGGCGCGGAGCGTCGCCAGGAGCGCCGCTCGGTCTACTCGCTCGAGGTCCTCGCCTCGCACACGGTCGTGCTGACAAGCGGCTTGGTCGCTCACCAGTGCTTTCCCAAAGATGTCTCCGCCCTCAAGCAGCTCGCGGGCAACTCCGGCTACCACTTCCAGCTCCTCAACGCCGTCATCGAGGTCAACGAGCTCCAGAAGCGCCGGGTCATCGGCAAGCTCCAGCGCCACCTCGGGACGCTGGTCGGCAAGGACATCGCCCTGCTCGGCCTGGCGTTCAAGCCGAACACCGACGACATGCGCGAGGCCAGCTCGCTGGTCCTCTCGGCCCGCCTCCAGGCCGACGGCGCCGCGGTGCGCGCGTACGACCCCGTGGCCGGGGACGACGCCCGTCACCTGATCGGTGGCGTGCACCTGGCCGGCTCGGCACTCGACGCGGTCGATGGCGCCGACGCCGTGGTGCTCGTGACCGAGTGGGAGGAGTTCCGCGGGCTGGACTGGGCTGAGGTCGCCAGGCGGATGCGGGGCGATCTCATCATCGACGGCCGCAACGCGCTGGACGCCGGCGCCGTGCGCGGAGCAGGGCTTTCCTACGAGGGAATCGGCCGCCGGTGAGGACTGCCATGATCCGGCCGGTGCCGATGGAGGTCACGTGCAGGCCGTGATTCTGGTGGGCGGGGAGGGCACCCGCCTGCGTCCGCTGACGTCGACGGTCCCCAAGCCGGTGGTCCCGCTGGTGGACCGGCCGTTCATCTCCTACATGCTGGAGTGGCTCAAGCGCCACGGCATCGACGACGTGATCATGAGCTGTGGCTTCCTCGCCACCAGCGTGCACAACGTGCTCGGCGACGGATCCCACCTGGGGATCAAGCTGCGGTTCGTCGAGGAGCCCGGGCCGCGCGGCACGGCCGGCGCGCTGAAGTACGCCGAGAGCCTGCTCGACGAGCGCTTCCTCATGCTCAACGGCGACGTCCTCACCGACATCGACCTGACGAGCCAGATCGCCCAGCACGAGAGGACCGGGGCGACGGCGACGCTCGCGCTCGTCGGCGTCGAGGACCCCAGCGCCTACGGCCTCGTGCGCATGGACGGCGAGAACGCGGTCACGGAGTTCGTCGAGAAGCCGTCACCCGACCTGATCGACACGAAGCTCATCTCCGCCGGTGCCTACGTGCTCGAGCGCTCGGTGCTCGATCTCGTGCCGGCCGACCAGAACGTCTCGATCGAGCGCGAGGTGTGGCCGCGGTTGATCGGTCAGGGCCTCTACGGGTTCCCCACCGAGGGCTACTGGCTCGACATCGGGACGCCGGACCGCTACCTCCAGGGCACGTTCGACATCATCGAGGGCAACGTGGAGACAGCGGTGCGCGAGCGCCTCGGGGAGTCCTTCTCGTTCGTGCACGACTCGGCCAAGATCAGCGGCCGAATGGTGCCGCCCGCGTTCATCGACAAGCGCGTTCGTGTGGCGGCGGGGGCCCAGGTCGGGTCGCTCGTCGTGCTCGGCAGCGGCGTGACGGTGGGCGGCGGCACCACCATCGAGCGCTCCGTCGTGCTCCAGGGCGCGGAGATCGGCCGCGGCTGCCACCTGCGCGACTGCATCGTCGCCGCTGGCGCCCGGGTGGGCGACGGCTGCCACGTCACCGGCGGCGCGGTCCTGGGCGAGGGTGTGACCATCGGCGCGGACAACGTCGTCACGCGCGGCCTGCGGATCTTCCCCGGCGTGACCATCCCCGACGGAGGCCTGAAGTTCTGATGAGCGGCGTTGACACCGCAGACCTGACGGCCGAGGCCATCGCGCGGGTCGACAAGGCCGACCAGCTCGCGGTCATCCTCGAGCTGCCCGAGCACCTGCGCGACGCGCTGTGGCGGGTCGACTCGGCCAAGCTCCAGGAATGGGACTCGCCGGGCGGCCTGGTCGTCGCCGGCATGGGCGGCTCGGCCATCGGCGGGGCGCTCGCCCGCGCCTGCCTGGGCGACCACGCGTCGCGGCCCATTCTCAGTGCCCGCGGCTACGGCGTTCCCGCCTGGACGACGCCCGACACCACCGTCCTCTGCGCCTCATACTCGGGCAACACCGAGGAGACCCTCGCGGCCTACGACGCCGCCGGTGCGCTGGGCGCCAAGCGCGTCGTGGTCACCTCCGGAGGGCGCATCGCCGAGCTGGCGCGCCGCGACAGCGTCCCGGTCATCCCGGTGCCGGGCGGGTTCCAGCCGCGCTGCGCCGTCGGGTACATGACCGTTGCCGCGCTCGAGGTCGCCGCGCTGTGCGGGGCCGGCCCGAGGATGGCGAGCGAGATCGACGTGGCCGCCGCGCACCTCGAGCACCTCTGCGGCGAATGGCACCCCGACCAGGACGAGAGTCGCAACGCGGCCAAGCGCCTGGCGCGCAGCCTCCACGGGACCATCCCGGTGATCGCGGGCGCGGGGCTGACCGTTCCGGTGGCCTACCGCTGGAAGACCCAGATCAACGAGAACGCCAAGGTCCACGCCTTCAACCACGAGCTCCCCGAGCTCGACCACAACGAGATCGCCGGCTGGCAGGGCGCCCGCGACGCGGGGCGCTTCGCCGCCGTGTTCCTCGACGACTGCGACACCCACCCGCGCATCGGCGACCGCATCGAGCTGACGCAGGAGCTCATCAAGGAGCGCGCCAACGGGACGTTCCGGGTGGAGACCCTCGGGCAGGGTGCCGTGGAGCGCGTGATGTCGCTCGTCCTCCTCGGCGATCTCGTGTCGCTGTACCTGGCGGTCCTCAATGGGGTCGATCCGACCCCCGTGGAGGTCATCGAGAACCTCAAAGGCCTGCTCGCCGAGCGCACGTGACGGCGCGCGCGACGGCACTGGCCCTGCTCGCCACGGCCCTGCTCGCCGGCTGCGGCGCCTCACCCAACAAGCACGTCCCGCCCAAGGCGCCCCCGGCGGTGGGGACCAGCCTCTTCGTCAACACCGACGTCGGCATCGCCCTGCGCTATCCCGTCGGGTGGCAGGTGCAGAAGCTGACGAAGAAGACGTTCCTCTTCGCGGGCGGTCCCAACACGACGTGCCGCGTCGACGTGGGCCCCGGGTCGGCGCGTGCGCAACGCGACCCGCTCTTCCAGCTGCGGTCACTGCTGCGGCCCGTGCTGAGCGCGGGCTCGGACCGCAAGCTCATCAGCAGCGTCGAGCCGCTGACGACGGCGAGGACCAGCGGCTCGACCGCGGTCTACCGGGTCGGTCCCAACGACGTCCGCGCCGGCTTCTTCGCCAACCGGCGCATCCGCGTGATCGTCAACTGCGTGCAGGCCACCGCCAGCTTCCGCCCGCTGGACCGCAGGGCATTCGTGCCGCTCGTTCGCACGGTCACGCTCTCGCCGTAACCTTGACACAATCGTGATAAGGTTGGGCCCCGTGGACGCCTTGACCATCCACGAGGCCGCCGAGACGACTGGCTGGTCGCCCCGAATGCTGCGCTACATCGAGCGTGCGGGGCTGATCGAGCCGCGCCGGTCGGGCTCGGGCTATCGCCTGTACGGAGCCGAGGAGCTCCAGCGGCTGCGCACCCTGCGCGAGCTGCTCGAGCGCCACGAGGCCGGCCTCGCCGAGATCGGCTTCGCGTCACGCCTGCGCCGCGAGCCCGCATTGCGGGACGCGGTGGAGGCGTGGTTCGAGGCTCGGCCGACGCGTCCCGACGACGTTCCCGCCGGCGACTGGCTGTGCTGGGAGCAGGACAAGCACTCCAAGCTGCTCGCCATCGCCGGCAATGACCCTCAGCCAGTGGTGAGCCCCTTTACAACCGTGGAGACCGCATGACCGACACCGCCGTAGCCCCGACCACCGACGACTACAAGGTCGCCGACATCTCGCTGGCCGACTTCGGCCGCAGGGAGATCGAGCTCGCCGAGCACGAGATGCCCGGGCTCATGAAGACCCGCGAGGAGTACGCGGCCGCGCAGCCGCTGAAGGGCGCGCGCATCACGGGCTCCCTGCACATGACCATCCAGACCGCCGTGCTCATCGAGACGCTCGTCGCCCTCGGCGCCGAGATCCGCTGGTGCTCGTGCAACATCTTCTCCACCCAGGACCATGCCGCCGCGGCGATCGCGGCCACCGGCGTCCCGGTGTACGCGTGGAAGGGCGAGACGCTCGAGGAGTACTGGTGGTGCACGGAGCAGGTCGTGCGCTGGCCGGACGGCGGCGGCCCGAACATGATCCTCGACGACGGCGGCGACGCCACGATGCTCGTGCACAAGGGGCGCGAGTACGAGCAGGCCGGCACGGTCCCCAACCCGGCCGACGCGGAGTCCGAGGAGTTCCGGGTCTTCTTGACCCTGCTCCAGCGCTCGCTCGAGGAGGACGCCCAGCGGTACACGAAGATCGCCGAGGGCGTCAAGGGCGTCACCGAGGAGACGACGACCGGCGTCCACCGCCTCTACCAGCTCGCCGAGACCGGCGACCTGCTGTTCCCGGCGATCAACGTCAACGACTCGGTCACCAAGAGCAAGTTCGAC
>DAINCW010000033.1:0-13348 GCA_036732205.1 Solirubrobacteraceae bacterium
TCGCGGCGCCCGACTCCGAGCGCGGCTCGATCGTGCGCGCCGTCGTCGTGCTGCGCGACGGCTACGAGCCCGGCGACGACCTGGCCCGCGAGCTCCAGGACCACGTGAAGGGCGTGACGGCGCCGTACAAGTACCCCCGCCGCGTCGACTTCGCCGACGAGCTGCCCAAGACGGCCAGCGGCAAGGTCAAGCGTGCGGAACTGCGCGGCCACGGGCCAGGCGGTCGCGGGTAGGCTCGCCCGCACTTCCTCGACGAGGTCGTCGACCACGACGCCGAGGGGTGCAACTACCTGCTCGCCGTCGACGTGGAGATATGGTGGACGGCGGGCTGTCGGGCGCGTACGTGACGCCGGAGTAGCCGCGCCCGTCAGGCCACCTCAAGCGGCGTGTGCCGCGCGAGGACGTCGAAGTCACGGTCGTGGTGCACGACCGCCAGTCGCTCGCGGATGGCGACTGCGGCGATCAGGCAGTCGGTCATCTTGCGCACCGTCTGACCCGCTGCCCGGCAAGCCCGGTACAGCTCCGCAGCCTGCTCCCAGTCCGCCGGCGCGACGGCGACGTGCGGACAACCCGCGAGCAGCCGGCGGAGGCGATCACGCCGCTCCTCGGTGCCCTCACCCGCCAGGAGCTCCATCACGACGGGGTCGGTGGTGACAAGCTCATCGTCATCGAGCGCCCGCCGTACGCGGACGTTGTCTTCGCTCCCAGTGGCGCGCAGGAACTCGATCCACGCCGATGTGTCCGCAAGGATCACCACTCCTGAATGTCGTCGGGGGCGCGGATCTCCTCGAGGTCGCCCGACCATCCGGTGCCCTCCATCGCCAGCGCCTCCTCCTTCGTCATCGGCTGGACGTCCAGCCGGCGCAGCGCGTAGTCCACCGCCTCGCGCTTGGTCCGCAGTCGGTAGCGGCGCATCACGCGCTGGACGACCTCATCGTCGATGTCGATGTTCGTGCGGCCCATCGTCATACACCACCATACACCACGCGGTGTGTGTCAGCGCAACACGCGTGTGTCATAGCCCGCCGAGGAGATCGTGTCGAGGACCGCCCGGGTGTGCTCCGCGCCGCGCGTCTCCACCACGAGCTGCACCGCGGTCTCGCGAACGTGGAGGTCCAGGCCCTCGCGGACGTGCTCGACCGACACCAGGTTCGCGCCCGTTCGCGCGATCGTGTCGAGGAGCTTGGCGAGCATCCCGGGGCGGTCGGGCATGCGAGTCTGCAGCGCGAGGCGGCGGCCCATCTCCGTCTCGTGGCGCCGGGCGATCGAGGCCAGGAGGCCCGGATCGACGTTGCCGCCCGACAGGACCACGACCGTCGTGCCCGCACTGGCCGGCGCGATCACTCCGCCGAGGAGCGCGGCGACGCCCACGGCGCCAGCGCCCTCCACGACGAGCTTGGCCTTTTCCACGAGCAGGACCATCGCCTCGGCGATGGCGTCCTCCTCCACGACGACCGTTCCGTCGAGCCAGCGCTCCATGAGCGGCCCCGTGACCTCGCCGGGGTGCTTGACCGCGATGCCGTCCGCGATCGTCAGCGAGCGGTCGGAGACCTGCACGCCGACGACCTCCACGTCGGGGCGCTGGTCCTTGACGGCGATCGCCACGCCACTCGCCAGGCCCCCACCGCCGACGGGCACGACCACCTTCGCGAGGCCGTCGACGTCCTCGACGAGCTCCAGGCCCAGCGTCCCCTGTCCCGCGACGACGTCCGGGTCGTCGAACGGGTGGACGAAGCCCATGCCCGCCTCCTCGGCGCGGGCGCGCGCGGCGGCGATGCAGTCCTCGACCCCCGCGCCCGCCAACCGAACGGTGGCGCCCAGCGCGGCCGCGCCCTCGGCCTTGGCGATCGCAGCGTCGACCGGCATGAAGACCTCGCACGGCACGCCGCGGGCCCTGGCGGCCGCCGCCAGGGCCAGTGCGTGGTTGCCCGCGCTGCCGGTGACCACCCCGCGGGCGCAGCCTTCGCCGAGGGCCGCGACCTTGGCCAGCGCGCCGCGCAGCTTGAACGAGCCGGTGCGCTGGAGGCTCTCGGCCTTGAGGGCGACGGAGGCGCCCGTCAGGTCGCTCAGCGTCACGGACGACAGGACCGGCGTGCGGCGAACGACGTCGGCCCCGGCCTCACGGGCACGCCGGACATCGTCAGCGGTGACCGTCACGTCACACACGCAACGACCGCGTCGACCTCGACCTGCGCGCCCTTGGGCAGCGCGGCGACGCCGATCGCGACGCGCGCGGGCGGCGGATCGCCGAAATACGTCGCGTAGGCCTCGTTGACCTCGGCGAACGTGCCCATGTCGGTCAGGTACACGGTGATCCGCACCGCGTCGGCCAGCTCGGCTCCGGCCTCCGCGCACACCGCCGAGAGGTTGTCCAGGCAGCGCCGGACCTGGTCGCCGGCCCCGCCGCCGACGAGCTCGCCGGTCTGAGGATCCACCGGGATCTGTCCCGAGCAGAACAACAGGCCGTTGTTGACGATCCCCTGGGAGTACGGACCGATCGCCGTGGGGGCGCCGTCCGTGTCGATGCGCACGCGGGATGAGGACATCGGCGAAACGCTACCGTCACGCGCGTGCGGCCCTCCACCCCAGCGCTCGCCGTCGCGATGGCCCTTGCCGTCGCGGCGCCCGCGTCCGCGGCGCTGCCCACCGCACCGTGCTCGGACGCACCCAGCTTCGGCTGCGCGACGGTCACCGTGCCGCTCGACCGCACCGGCCAGCTGCCGGGCACCATCGGCCTCTCGATCCGCGTGCGACCGGCCTCGCCGGGCCCGGCGACCACCGCCGTGGTCCCGCTCGCCGGCGGCCCGGGACAGGCCGCCACGCCCATCGCCGCGGACTTTGACCAGATCTTCGGCACGGACCTCGCCAACCGCGACCTGCTCATCTTCGACCAGCGCGGCACAGGCCGCTCCGGCGCCCTGCACTGCCGTTCGCTGGGGACGAACGCGAGCCCGACGGAGCAGGCCGCGCGGTGTGCGCAGGAGCTGGGCGCGGCCCGCGGCAAGTACACGACCCAGGACTCCGTGGATGACCTCGAGGCGATCCGCCAGGCGTCGGGCTACGACAGGCTCACGCTCTACGGGGTCTCCTACGGCACGAAGGTCGCCGAGCTCTACGCGGCGCGATTCCCGGAGCACGTCGACCGCCTGATCCTCGACTCCGTCGTCGGCCCGGAGGGCCCCGACCCGCTCCAGCGGTCCTCCTTCGCCGCCGTGCCGCGCGCGTTGAGCGCACTGTGCGCCGGGCAGAGCTGCTCAGGGATCACGTCGAGCCCGGGCGGCGACGTCGCGCGACTGGTCAAGCGCTTCGAGCGCTCGTCGCTGCGCGCGACGTTCGTGGACTCGTCGGGCGCGCGCCACGGCGTGACCATGAGCCAGCTCACGCTGCTCAAGACGCTGAACGCGGGCGACCTCAACCCGGTGCTGCGCGCGGAGACGCCCGGGGCCGTCGCCGCCGCGCTGCGCGGCGACGGCGCGCCGCTGGCCCGGCTGCGCGTGCGCGCCGCCGGCATCGCCGCCCAGGTGGCCGACGAGAGCATCGACGAGACGCTGTTCGACGACACCGTCTGCGAGGAGCTCCCGTTCCCGTGGAACCGCGCGGCCGACCCCCAGACCCGGCTGCGTCAGGCCCAGGCCGCCGTGCAGGCGCTGCCCGCGTCGGCCTTCGCACCCTTCGACCGGACTACCGCGCTCAACGGCGGGCTCATCGAGCTCTGCATCGGCTGGCCGGTCGCCTCCCCCACACCGCCCGGCGCGGTCACGCTGCCCACGACCATCCCCACGCTCGTGCTCGAGGGCGAGCAGGACCTCCGCACGCCGGTCGAGGACGCGCGCGCGATCGCCCAGCGGCTCGGGAACGCACCGGTGATCGTGGTCCCGTTCGTCGGCCACTCCGTGCTGGGCAGTGACTTCACGCCGTGCGCACAGACCGCGGTCGACGCGTTCCTCGCCGGTGGCACTCCCCGGGCCTGCACCACGTCGCGGCGCATCATCGACCCGACCCGCATCCCGCCGCTCTCGCTCGGCTCGCTTCGTCGCTCGGGCGGTGAGAGCGGCACCGCCGGCCGGACGCTGACCGCGATCGGCCTGAGCATCGGCGACGCGCGGGCATCGCTGCTCTCCGCGCTGGCGTCCGGCAGCAACGCGCCCCGTCACCTCGGCGGGCTGCGCGGGGGGACGCTCACCTTCCTCTCAAATGGGGTGAACTTCAGCGGCTACTCCTACATCCCCGGCGTCACGATGACCGGCACGCTGCGCACGGGTTCGGTCACCACGATCCACGTGCGTATCGGCGGGTCGGCGGCCGCACACGGCACGGTTACGCTCCGGGGTCGCTCGGTGACCGGCACGCTCGGCGGCCACCGGATCTCCACGAGCTTCGCCAGCAGCGCGGCGTTCACGCCCCTCGCGCTCCGCGCCGCTCCCTACCCGGGCCTCGCCCGCATCCGGTAGCGCCATGGCCAACGCGCTGGCGGGCGAGACCTCGCCGTACCTCCTCCAGCACTCATGCAACCCGGTGGACTGGATGCCCTGGGGGCCGGAGGCGCTTGCCCGGGCGCGCGACGAGGACCGCCCGCTCCTGGTCTCGATCGGCTACTCGGCGTGCCACTGGTGCCACGTGATGGAGCGCGAGTCCTTCGAGGACCCCGAGACCGCGCGGCTGATGAACGAGCTCTTCGTCTGCATCAAGGTCGACCGCGAGGAGCGCCCGGACGTCGACGCGCTCTACATGGAGGCGGTGCAGGCGATGACGGGCCAGGGCGGCTGGCCGCTCAACGTCTTCGCCACCCCGGACCAGGTCCCGTTCCACGGCGGGACGTACTTCCCGCCGGAGCCGCGTATGGGCATGCCGAGCTGGCGGCAGGTCGTGGCGGCCGTGGCGGACGCCTGGGAGGGCCGCCGCGACGAGATACGCGAGCAATCGCAGCAGCTGCGGGCGCGCCTCCAGGGGGCGGCCGCGCTGAGCCCGTCGGGCACGCCGCTGACCGCGGAAGCCCTCGACGCAGCGGTCGCCACGCTGCGAACGCAGTTCGACCAGACGTGGGGCGGCTGGGGCGGGCCGCCGAAGTTCCCGGCGGCGTCGACGATCGAGTTCCTGCTCGGGCAGGGCGAGACCGAGATGTCGGTCGCGACGCTGCGCGCGATGGCCGGCGGCGGCATGCACGACCAGGTGGGCGGCGGGTTCGCGCGCTACTCGGTGGACCGCACGTGGACGGTCCCCCACTTCGAGAAGATGCTCTACGACAACGCGCTGCTCGCCCGCGCGTATCTGCACGGCTGGCAGGTGTCGGGCGACGAGGACCTGCTGCGCCCCGCGCTGGGCATCTTCGACTGGGCGCTGCGTGAGATGCGCAGCCCGCAGGGCGCGTTCTTCTCGGCGCTCGACGCCGACTCCGAGGGGGTCGAGGGCAAGTTCTACGTCTGGACGGTCGCCGAGCTCATCCAGGCCCTCGGCGATGACGCCGACGCCGCGATCGACTGGTTCGGCGCCACCGAGCGCGGCAACTTCGAGGGCGCCAACATCGCGGAGGCGCGGGGGCCCGAGCCTCCGCCCCAGCAGCGCGAGCGCATCCGCGAACGCCTGCTCGAGGTGCGGGCGCGGCGCGCTGCACCGGGACTGGACGACAAGGTGCTGACGTCGTGGAACGCGCTGATGATCAGCGCGCTCGCCGACGTCGGCGCGGTGCTGGAGCGCGAGGACCTGCTCGACGCCGCGCGCGCGTGCGCCGACTTCCTGCTGCGCGTGCACCGCGATCCCGACGGGCGTCTGCTCCGCACGTCCAAGGACGGCGACGCGCGGCTCAACGCCTACCTCGAGGACCACGCCTTCCTCATCGAGGCGCTCGTCGGCCTGTACGAGGCGACCTGGGAGCCCCACTGGCTCGACGAGGCCCGCGCGCTCGCCGACGTGATGATCGAGCGCTTCGCCGACGCCGACAACGGCGGGTTCTTCACGACATCATCCGACCACGAGCAGCTCGTCGCCCGGCGCAAGGACGTCGAGGACGCGCCGCTCCCGTCGGGCAGCTCCAGCGCCGCGCTCGGGCTGCTGCGACTGCACGCGCTCACCGGCGAGGCGACGTACGAGCAGCGCGCCGAAGGCGCGATCGCGCTGCTGCACGAGCTGGCGCCGCGCCATCCCAGCGCGTTCGGCCACCTGCTCCAGGCGATGGCGTGGGCGATCGGCCCGGCGCGCGAGGTCGCGATCGTCGGGCCGGAGCCGCGCCCGCTCGAGCGTGTCGTGCGCGCTGCGTTCCGCCCGCGCCTCGTCATCGCCGGCGGCCCGGCCGCGGACCCGCGCGTGCCCCTGCTGAAGGGCCGCGACCCGGTGGATGGGCACGCCGCGGCCTACGTGTGCGAGCACTTCGCCTGCGAACGGCCGGTCACCGAGCCGAAGGAGCTGGAGGCGCTGCTGTGATCCAGTGGCTCCTCTCGAGGTCGCCGCCGAGGGTCAGAGCACCGGCAGGTATCGGTCCAGCTCCCACTGGGTCACCTGGACGCGGTAGTCCTCCCACTCCTGGCGCTTGATCTCGACGTAGCGGTTGAACATGTGCTCGCCGAGCGTGCGCAGGACGAGCTCGGACTCCGCCGTGATGCCGATCGCCTCGCCGAGCGTCTCGGGCAGCTGCTCGATGCCCAGCCGCTTCCGATCGTCGGGCGACAGGTGGTAGAGGTTCTTCTCCATCGGCTCGGGCAGCTCGTAGCCCTTCTCGATCCCCTCGAGCCCCGCCTGGAGCAGGGCCGCGAAGGTCAAATAAGGGTTGCAGGCCGGGTCGGGGCAGCGCAGCTCCATGCGCGTCGCCTTCTCCTTGCCCGGGTGGTAGAGCGGCACGCGCACCAGTGCGGAGCGGTTGCGCCGCGACCACGCGACGTACACCGGCGCCTCGTAGCCCGGCACCAGCCGCTTGTAGCTGTTGACCCACTGGGCGAAGATCGAGCTGATCTCGCGGGCGTGCTTGAGCTGCCCGGCGATGAACGCCTTGCCGACGTCGGACAGGAAGTACTGGTCGTCGGCGTCGTAGAACGCGTTACGGCCCTCGCGGAAGAGCGACATGTGGGTGTGCATCCCGCTGCCGTTCTCGCCGAAGAGCGGCTTGGGCATGAAGGTCGCGTGCCAGCCGTACTTCATCGCGATCTCCTTGACCGTGATGCGGTAGGTCATGCAGTCGTCGGCCATCTGGAGCGCCGGCGCGTAGCGCATGTCGATCTCGTGCTGGCTTGGGCCGACCTCGTGGTGCGTGTACTCCACGTGGATGCCGAGCTGCTCGAGCGCGAGGACGGTCTCGCGGCGCTGGTCGGAGCCGGCGTCGAGCGTCGTGAGGTCGAAGTAGCCGCCCTTGTCGAGGACCTTCGTGGAGTCCTTGTCCTCGAACAGGAAGTACTCGAGCTCCGGGCCGACCATGAAGTCGTCGAAGCCCATCGCGCTGGCCCGCTCGAGCGCGCGGCGCAGGACGTGGCGCGGGTCGCCCTCGTAGGGCGTGCGCTCGGGCGTGAGGACGTCGCAGAACATGCGCGCGACGCCGTCGGTGTCCGGGCGCCACGGCAGCACCGCGAACGTGCTCGGGTCGGGCATGGCGATCATGTCCGACTCCTCGATGGCGTTGAAGCCGGTGATCGACGAGCCGTCGAAGCCCATCCCGCCCTCGAACGCGTCGTCGAGCTCGGCCTGGTTGATCGAGAACGACTTGAGCTGCCCGAGGATGTCGGTGAACCAGAACCGGATGAACCGGATCCTGTGCTCCTCGACGAGCGCCTTGACGTCGTCGGAGGTCTGCGGCTTGTGCTCGGCCATCGCGGCCGGAGCCTAACGATTGGCCGGTGGACCGCCGGTCGGACTCGGCTGGACCGGATGTCGACTCAGCCACGTGCGGGCCCAGTCGCCCAGATGATCGAGCGCCGGCTCCAGCGCGTGGCCCATGTCGGTCAGCGCGTACTCCACCCTGACCGGCGGGCCGGGGTCCACGGTCCGCTCGACCACGCCGTGCGCCTCGAGGTCCTTCAGGCGCTCCGACAGCAGCCGGTCCGACAGCGCGGGCACGGCGTGCAGCACCTCGGAGAAGCGCATCGAGCCGCCCTGGCGCAGGACCTCGATGATGGCCCCGGTCCAGCGGCGGCCGATGAGCTCGACGGCCGCGTGGAGGTGGGGGCAGCAGCCCGGATGGGCGTTGTGCTGCCCCTCCTCGCTCAGACCCATGGCGCGGAGGCTACGCCGCCCGCAGCTGGCGCGCCTGCTCGACCGAGCCGTCGACGGGCACGTCGCCGGCGACGTTGATCAGCGCGGTGAAGCTCTCGAGCGACGCGTACGCGATCGCCTCCAGGAGCTCCTCGTCCGACCAGCCCGCCTCGCGCGCCTCCTCGTGGAGATGCTGGGGCAGCCTGCCGTCCTCGACGACGATCGCCCTGAGATACCGCATCAGCGCAGCCTCCTTCTCATCGCTCGAGGCGAACTCGCGGGCCAGGGCGACCTCGTCGATGCCCAGGCCGGTCGAGCGCGCGGTGCGGGTGTGCAGCGCGACGCCCGGCTCGGAGCCGTGGTGCTCGGCGACGGCGAGCGAGATCCGCTCGAGCGTCGCGGTGCCGAGGCTGCCGCGACGCAGCTCGGAGCGGAACTTGGCGTACGCCCGCAACGCGGCCGGCGAGCCGGCCAGCACGCCGAGGAAGTTGGGGAGCTGACCACCGGTGGCGAGCGCGCCCCGCAGAACGGGGACCGAGCCCTCCGGCGCGGACAGGTCATCGTGGATGGTGAACCTGCTCATTGCTGTCTTCATGCGGGTGCCCTTCGGGTGAGGCTGGAGAGGACGCGACGGCACTTCAGTTACTGCTACTGCTTACGAAACGTAAGATACCGCTCCGCAGTCGGCTGTCAAGGGCCCGGCTGCGGCGAGGCGCCGTCCGCAACCCATTAGTACGCGCGGGCGTAAACGGCGGGTCAACCCCGCGTAGGGGCGCTGTCGGAGCGGAGGACGGCTAGTGCGGCGAGGTGGCCGCGACGACGATCAGCAGCATGCCGAGCACGAAGGCCCAGAGCGCGATGCGGTCGGGCCGGGGGCCCATCGTCGCGACGTTCATGCGGGGCATCCGGCGCGCCCGCCGCGGCGCTGCGAGCGGCTCGGGGGCGACCTCGGCGCCGGCCGCGATGAGCCGCGCGTGCTCGGCCTCGCGCCGCTCTACGGCGAGCAGCGCACGCTCCACGGCGATGGCGCTGGGGCGCGTCGGGGCGACCTGGCCGCGGATCTCGATTGTTCGCCGGCCCGGGCGACCGCCGGAGCGGCGGCGCGGAGCCGACGACGTGATGCGCCGGGCGCGGCGGGTCGCCAGCTCGTCAACGTCGTCGATCGCGGCGAAGGGCAGCGGCTCGCCGGCCTGCTCGTCGGTCGGGGGATCCCCCGCGAGCTCGTGGCGCGCGCGCACGCGGGCGTCACTCTCGGCGGCGCGACGGCGCTCGAGCGGCTCTCGCATATGTTCGACGTCGGCCCACCAGGACGGGGCCTCAGCGCGTGACATTGGGTTTCTCTCTGTTGGGGGCTTACGGGGTCAGCCGGGCACCGCCGGCCGAAGGCCCGCGGTCGGAGACTCGCGCATTCAGCGGAACGTTTCGCACGCTAGCGAAGGGACAAAGCGCCTGCAAATAAAGACTTGTTATGGCGCCCCGCGAGGTGTAACCACCCCGCATTTTGCGGGACTTAACGACCTCCTACTGCTCAGCCGCCGCGCTCGTAGCGGCCCTGCTCCTCGACCGTCCGCTCGGCTGTCGGAACGATTTCGAGGCGGGCGTCAGGAATCGGCTCGCCGCTGTCGATCGAGCGGCCGAAGGTCCCCTCCTCCAGGCGCTTCTCAGCGCGCTCCACCGCGGTGAGCTGTGCGCGCAGCTCCTCGGCGTGGCCCTGGTCGAAGCTCTTGTCGTACAGCTCGGTGGCCTGATCGGCCAGGTGCTGGTCGACGCGCTCGTCCTCGTCGTCGCCCCGCGTGTGTCCGCTCTGGATCGCCGCCAGCGCGCGCTCGATCCGCTCCCGATCGGCCCGCAACAGCTCGCGGGCCCGTGCGTCGTCCATCAGTGCCCTGCGACGGCGGTGACGAACTTCGCCACGTTCTTCGCGTCGGTTCCCTGGAGCAGGTTGGCGGGCATCTGGCCCCGCCCACGGGCGCGGCCGGCCGCGATGGCGTTGAGGATCAGCACGGCCGGCGAGCGGAGCTGGTCCAGGTTCGGGCCGACCTTGCCGACCGCGTTGACGGCCGAGAGCGTGTGGCAGGACGCGCAGTTCTTGTGGAAGAGATCGCGGCCCTTGACCTCGTCGGCGGTCAGGATCACGCCGCCGTGAGAGTGTTTGGCGTGGTCCGCCCCAATGGTCGCCAGCACGGCGGCGGGGATGGCGATGCCGAAGCCGACGCACACCAGGGTGATGACCAGGGTCGCGCCCCGGCGCCCGCGGCGCGACTGGCCGTGCAGCGACTGGCGCACCCCGCGGGGCCCGCCGCGCATCGCGACGAAGAAGACCAAGAGGCCGATGATCAGCCAGAAGGCGGCAAGCAGCAGGATGCCCATCGCGCGGGAATCTATCGGTCAGCGCCGCCGCCCCGCCCCGAAGCTCATGACGGGTGGCGCCACGACCCGGAGGTCCGCGTTCCCCTCGTCGCCGCCGTGCAGCCTGCCCGACATCAGGTCGCGCACCTCGGCGGGCGGGCGGTCCGGCGTGTCGAGCGTCCGCACCCGGCGCACGAGGATATTGATCGCCCCGCCCGCGGAGGCGAAGCGCTCCATCGTCCCGTCGATGACGATCAGCGGCTCGGAGCGCACGACCAGCCGGTGGCGTTCGTAGACCGACGGCGGGACGATGAGGTTGATGGTCCCGTGCTCGTCCTCGAGCAGCAGGAAGACCACGCCATTCGCGGTCCCCGGCCGCTGGCGCGCCATGACCAGCCCGCCGATGCGCACCGACGTCCCGTGCGGCAGGCGCTCCAGATCGGCGCTGGACACCGTCCCGGCCAGCGACGGGCGCAGCAGCCCCATCGGATGGTGGTCGATCGTCATGCCGGTGGTCGCGTAGTCGGCGACCAGCGCCGCCCAGCTGTCGAGCGCGCGCAGCCGCGGTGGCTCGGGCAGCTCCAGGGCGAGCGAGAGCTGCGTTCCCTCGCTCATGCGCACGCCCGGCGCGGCGACGCCCAGCTGCCACAGCGCCGTCCTGCGAGCAACTGCCCCCAAGTCCTCCACCAGGGCGTCGCAGGCTCCTGACCATGCGAGCTGCTCCAGCGAGGCGCGCCCCGCCCCCGCGCGCGCGGCCATCTCCTCGACCGAGCGAAACGGGCCCGAGCGCTCGCGCTCGCAGACCAGCGCCTCCACCTCGTCGGCGCGCACGCCCAGCACGTAGCCCAGGCCGACGCGTACCGCGCCGTCCTCGGTCACCGAGCAGCCCACCCCGCTGGCGTTGACGTCCGGCGGGCGGATCTCGATGCCGCGCCGCTGCGCCTCGTGGACCAGCGCGTCGGGCGGGTAGAAGCCCATCGGCTGCTCGTCGAGCAGGGCGCAGAGGAACTCCGGCCCGTAGTGCACGCGCAGCCACGACGACTGGTAGGCGAGCAGGCCGAACGCCGCGCCGTGGGCCTTGGGGAAGCCGAAGCCCGAGAAGCCGACGACCATCGCCCACACCCGTTCGGCCAGCGCCTCGTCGACGTCACCAAAGCGCGCCTGCGCTCCCGACACGAAGCGATCGTGGAACGCGCGGATCGCCGCCTCGCTGCGCCGTCGGCTCATCGCCCGGCGCAGCCCCTCCGCCTCCCCAGCCGAGAAGCCGGCGAAGCCCTGCGCGACCTCGAGCACCTGGTCCTGGAAGATGATCGTGCCGAGGGTCTCGCGCAGGACCGGCTCCAGCGACGGGTGGTCGTAGGGGACCTGGTAGTCCGGGTCGGCGCGCAAGCGCTGGCGGCGCTCGATGTACGGGTTGACCGCGCCGCCCACGATCGGCCCGGGCCGCACGATCGCCACCTGGATCGTCAGGTCGTCGAGCGTCTCGGGCCGCGTGCGCCGCAGCGAGCCCATCTGCGCGCGGCTCTCGATCTGGAAGACGCCGGTGGTCTCCGCGCGCTGGATCGCGCCGTAGGTCTCAGGGTCGTCGAAGTCGATTCGCGACAGGTCGACGATCTCGCCGCGCCGCTTGGCGATCAGCTCCACCGTCCGCTCGACGGCCGAGAGCATCCCCAGCCCGAGCAGGTCGATCTTCAGAAAGCCCGCGTCCGCGCAGGAGTCCTTGTCCCACTGGACCATCTGGCGGCCCTCCATCGCCGCGGGCAGGACCGGGCAGCAGTCGATGAGCGGGCGAGTGGCGACGATCATCCCGCCCGGGTGCTGCGAGAGGTGGCGCGGCAGGCCCTGTGCCTCGCGCGCCAGCTCGGCCAGCCAGCCCCAGCGGCCCTCCTTCTCGCGCCCCTCGCCGAGCGCGAGGGCGATGTCCCGGCCGACCTGGCCGCCCCAGGCCTCCGACCCGCGGGCCACCCGCTCGACCTCCCCCGGCGGCAGCCCGAGCGCCTTGCCGATCTCGCGGATCGCCCCGCGCGAGCGGTACGTCGGGAACGCCGCGACGAGCGCCGACTTCTCCCGCCCGTAGCGGTCGTGCACGCGCGGGATCAGGACCTCGCGCACGTCGCGGGGGAAGTCGAGGTCGATGTCGGGCAGCGCGGTGAGCTCCGCGTTGAGGAAGCGCCCGAGCAGCAGTCCGTTGGCGATCGGGTCGACGTGCGAGAGGCCTGTCAGATAGCAGACGATCGACGACACGCTCGAGCCCCGCCCGCGCCCCGGCGGCAGCAGCGAGCGCGCGAGCGCCGGGCCGCGCACCTCCACGGCGACCTCGCGGGCCAGCTCCAGCAGCTCGTGGTGCAGCAGGAAGAACCCCGACAGCCCGAGCCCGGCGATGATCGCCAGCTCCTCCTCGAGACGGCCGAGCGCCTCCCCGCGCAACCGGTGCCCGGACGGGTAGCGGGCCTCCATGCGCGCCGCGCACAGCTCGGCCAGCCGGCGGTCGGACGTCGGGTCCTCCGCGCCCGGGTAGCGGTAGCCGAGGTCCTTTGTCAAGTCAAAATGCAGCGTCTCGGCCAGCCGCGCCGTCTCCGCCACGGCCTCGGGGTGGTCGGCGAAGCGCGCGGCCATCGCGGCCGGGGTCGTGAGGACGTGCGCGTGGTTGCCGCGGCGGGCCGGCTCGGAGGCGTCGAGCGTCGTGTGCTCGCGGATCGCGACGAACGCGTCCTGCAGACGCGCCCTCGCGCGCGCGTGCGCGTGAACGTTGCCGGTGGCCACGCACGGCACCGCGAGCCGTCGGGCCAGCGCGGCCAGCCCGCTGTTCAGCGCGCGGTCATGGCGG
>DAINCW010000033.1:13358-16098 GCA_036732205.1 Solirubrobacteraceae bacterium
CCACTCGCAGCCGCTCGGGCCCGAACGCGTCCAGCAGCCGGCGCATCGTGGGCTCGTCGCGCACCCCGCGATCCGCGCAGCCCGACAGGCACACCAATCCCTCGGCGTGGGTGACCACGTCGTCGACGGAGACCGACGGCTCCCCAATCCATCCCGGCTTGCCGGGCACACGCGTGTGCGCGTGCGCGCGGGTCAAGAGGCGGCAGAGGTTCCGCCAGCCGTTGGAGTCGCGCACCAGCAGCGTGATGTGGCGCCCGTCGTTGAGGTCGATCTCCGCCCCGTGGCGCGCGCGCAGGCCGAGCGACCGCGCGTTCTGGGCGAACTCCATCGCCCCCGAGAGTGAGTTGTGGTCGGTCAGCGCGACCGTGTGATGCCCGAGCTCCAGCGCGGCCGGCACGAGCTCGTCGGGCATCGAAGCCCCGTCGAGGAACGAGTAGGCCGAGTGCAGGTGCAGCTCGACGTAGGACGATTCCGACACGAACACATGTTCGCATCGTTGCCGGATCGATGCTCAGGCCACGGCGCCCAGGCAGTCGGCACGCCGGTGCCACAGGCCGTCGGCCCCGCGCTGGCGGGCCTCGATGAGGCGCGTCGCCTCCTCGCGGTCGACCACGCCGCCGCCGAGCTTCAGGCCGTCGGCGACGTGCAGTCCCCCGCCGCTCGTCGAGCTGTCGACGGCGTACGTCCGTGCGTCGACCACGCCGGCCTGCTCGAAGCGCCGTTGCAGCGCCGCCCCGACGGTCGCGATCGGGCCGGCGAGCGGGCGCCCGCCCTCGATCGCCGCGAGGAAGTCGCGCGCGGCGGCGAGGTTCGCGGGGTCGGTGAGGTCGAGGTGCTCCTCGACCTCCCAGCGCCGCGCGCCGGCGACGTGCGCGGTCAGCGCGCCCGCGACCGGGGCCACGACCTTCGGCAGCTTCGCGGCTCCGCCGAGCTCCCCGGTGGCCACGACGCCCAGCGCCAGCGGCCGGCCGCTCGCGTCGCGCGTCAGCGTGATGCGCTGGTCGCGCGCGCCGCCGCCGCTGCCGCTCACGCCGAAGAGGCCGAGCGTCACCAGCGCGGCGTCACGGCGCTCGAGCAGCTCGGTCGTGCGCCCCGTCGCGATGTCGTGCAGCGTCCCGGTCACGTCGTCCTGGCGCAGGTGCAGCCCAACGCCGGTCCGCCCCGCGGAGCCCTGCGCGTCGATCGCCGCCGTCCCACCGGTGAACGTCTGGGTCGAGACGAGCAGGCCGCGGGGCGGGTCGTGACCCTCGCCGAGCGCGGCCAGGCCCACGTCGGCGTCGCGCCCGTTGGCGAACACGTAGGTCTTCGCGCCGCCGCCGAGCCGGGCCAGCAGCGCCGCGCGCGCGGACTCGCCGGCGCCGAGGCTGAAGCCGGCGACCGACAGCCACGCGTCCGCGCCGATGCCGACGTCGAAGCCGACCCCGGTGTCGTGCAGCCAGGTCACCGCGACCGTCCCGTCCGAGCGGTGCTCGATCAGCTCGAGCTCGTGGCGCCCGACGCGGACGAGCAGCAGGTTGACGTGGATCTCGTCGTCGGTGGAGCTCGAGGACGTGACGCACGGCTGGCGGTCGGCTTCGCAGTCGCCCCCGCTCACGACGCACAGCGCCCGCTGGACCTGCCGCACGACGGCACCGGCGATCGCCTCGCCGTCGAGGACGGTGAAGGCGCCCCACAGCACCGCCGCGACGAGCAGGACGGCGCCGACGTACTCGATCGACGCCTGCCCGCGCTGTGCCCGCATCCGCCCGCGCATGTCCGCAGGGTCCGCCGCCGCGCGCAACGGATCGACGCGCGACGGTGACGATCCACACGCTTACGCGCGCTGGGAGAACCACCCGCCGCGCAGGAGCTCGTGAAAGACGACGAGGTCGCGCCCGTCGGTCGTGACGACCTCCCAGTAGCGGCGGCGCAGGGGGCGGTCGGTCCACCAGCGATCCTCGACGAGCCAGGACTCGCGCACCGCGTCGACCACGTGGCCGTCCACGGCGAGCGGCCGCCCGCGGGGGTCGGCGCTCACCCGCGCCGGGCGCGGCTCGCCCAGTCGCTTGGGGCCGGTCATCCCTCAAAGGGGCTGAGCATCATGCGCCGTTCGGGCACGCGCGAGTCGGGGTCGACCGACAGCACGCGCAGCGCGGCGTCGGGCCCGGCCGCCGCGCGCGCCTGGCGCACCGCCTCGCGCAGACGCGCGGCCCGCACCGACGCGCTGTCGGGGAGCAGGGCGCGCTGGTCGCCGCCCGGCGGGCCAAAGCGCTCGGCGGCCAGGCGCAGCGACTCCGCCGGGGCGGGCAGCAGGCCGATGCGCTGGCCGAGAACGAGGCGCATGCGCACGGGGTCGGCGAGCGGCTCGCGGAAGACGACGCGGTCGCGCCACGTGCCGCCCTCGACCAGCCTGGCGGAGAGAACCACGGAGCGCAGCGGGCGCCCGCGGCGCTCGCGGCGCGCGAGCAGGCGGTCCACGAGCAGCACGACCGCGGGGCCGAGCTGCACGCCCGACCCGGCCTCGGGCAGCTCGAGGGACTCCTCCAGCGACTCCCCCGGGCGGCGGGGGCGCAACGGCGTCTCGTCGCGCCCCCGCGCGAGGTCGTGCGCGGCCAGCCCGGCGGGACCGAAACGGTCGGCGAGATGGCCACGGCCCAGCGCGGCGACGTCGCCCAGGGTCGTGATGCCCAGGCGCTCGAGCGGCTCGGGCAGCGCCACGGTCGCCGGGCGCAGCGTGAGCAGTCCCACGGGCTCGCCGACC
>DAINCW010000034.1:0-9962 GCA_036732205.1 Solirubrobacteraceae bacterium
CGAGGGCGTGCAGCGCGGCCCGGGACGCGGGCGCGTAGAAGTCCGCCGCGGCGTCGAGCGTCACGTGATCGGTGGCGAGAGGCTCGAGCTCGACCATGGTCGTGGCGCGCCCCGCGAAGGCCGCGCGACCGGGCTCGTAGGTCAGCGAGACCCACACCTCGGCGTCGACGCGCAGGGCCAGCGTCTCCACGGCATCGCGTTGGAGCGGGGTGAGGTCGTCGAAGCCGTAGAAGAACACCGGCGTGCCGCCCCACGCGTCCGGGGCGAGGCGCAGGGCATCGAGCGCCGCCAGGGCCCACCCGTCGGTGTCGCGACGGCCCAGCCGCTCCAGCTCGGCGACGTAGTGGCGATTGATCGCGGCCAGCTCCTCGGCGTAGGCGCGCCGGTCGGTGGCGTCGCCCGCCCACGTGCGCAGGGCGCTCGTCAGCCGCGCCGGGTCCACCCGGGCGACGGTCAGCTCGGCGAGGAAGCGCGCGGCGGCGGCGGCGAAGCCGGGCGTCACGGCCGATGGGGCCAGCACGCGCAGCCCGGCGCGGCGGATCGCCGCGGCGATGACCCGCTCCCGTGCCAGGTCGCCCAGGGGGCGCCCGGTCACGCCGGCCCGCCGCGCGACCTCGCGCAGCAACCCGTCGAAGCGCACGACGCGCGCGCCGAACACGAGGCCGTCCTCGGCGAGCTCCCGCCGGTAGCGGTCGACATCCTCCGCGGTGGGCACGACGAGCAGCGGATCGCGGTCCAGCGCGGCCCGCACGCCATCGAGGACGACACGGGCCTTGGCCGAGTTGGCGGGGCCGCTGACCAGCTTCAGGGACACACGACCCATGGTCGCGCACGAGCACGACGGCCTGACGGGAGCCCTCGAGGGGTGACCGTTACGCGAGCTGGATGTGGTCGGCCTCCGCCGGCCCCGGGAACGGGCGCGTCAGGCCGAAGCGGTTCAGGGTGGCCTCGGGCACGCCCTCGACGCCAGGCGTGTCCGACGCCGCGCCCTGGGTGTGCGGGTCGTTGGCGAATCCGCCGACCTCGACGGAGTGCTGCGGGCTGCGGTAGCCCGACAGGCCGATCAGGTGCAGCTGGAGCGCCGTGCCGAGCTGGTCCAGGCGCGCGGCGATGATCGGCTCGTTGCCCACGGCGTAGTTCGTCCCGGCCGCCGGGAAGAAGCCCCACGTCCCGCCATGCGGGCTGAACGCGCCACCGGACAGGATCACCGACGCGCCGGCCGGGAGCCCGATGCTCGGCGCCGCGCCGGCGATGAGCGCCTGCGCCTTCGCGAGCCGGCTCTCGAGCGCCTGGCGCCGGGCGACCAGCGCCGAGAGCTCGGCGGTCTTGTGCGACCGCGCCCGGGCGACGGCGACGCGCTTGTCGACCACGGCGATGCGAAGCTGCGCCACCTGGTCGTGCTGGATGAGGATCGCGCGCGTGACGCGCGACTGGCGCGCCTCGGCGACCGCCAGGCGCTTGGCCTGGACCGTCACCGCGACGCGCGCGGAGCGCACGCGTCCGATCGTCTCGATGTTCTGGCGCTGGATGCGCTTGAGCCGGTCGGCGGTCTCGAGCAGGTCCGCGAAGCCGTGCGCGTCCATGATCACGTTGACCATCGAGTGCTGCGGCGCCTCGTAGGAGGCGACGAGCTGCTGGGCGAGGAGCCGGCGGTCGCGGACCAGCGCGAGCTTGAGGCCGAGCAGCCGTCCGCGCGCGTTGCGCAGATCGGCCTGCATGCGGTCCAGCAGGCCGCGCTCGATGTTCAGGCTCTGCTGGATGCCCGCCAGCCGCTGGTTGAAGTCGGCGATCGTGGCGTCGAACCGGGCCACGCGCCCGGAGTCCGAGGCGATGCGCGAGCGCAGCGAGCCCTCCTTGCGCTGCGCGAAGCCGAGCTTGCCCTGGAGCGAGCCAGGGCTCGGCGCGGCGGCCACGAGGCCGCTCGCCACGGCGAGCAGAACCACGAGGCCCACGCGATGGCGTCGGCGAACGTGCACCGGTCACGGATACCAGCGCCGACCCCGTCCACCCGCAGGGTCGCTTGCAGATCAGGACCGCTAGGCGGCCTCGGCCGGAGCCGTCGCCTCCTCCTCGGGAGCCGCGGGCGTCTTCGCGCCCTCCTTGGCCCACGCCTCGTCGAACTCCACGCGCCACTTGCCCTCCTCGCTCTGCGCGAGCGCCAGGCGCGAGCGGAACGAGCGGCCCGAGCGGCCACGGAAGCCGGTGACCGGCTTCGCGGTGAACCCCTGCTGGACGAGCTCGCGCACGGCCGCCGGCGGCACGGTCTTGCCGGCCTTGGACTTCCAGATGACGAAGCCACAGCCGGGGTCCTCGCGGCTCCAGCACGAGTAGCCCTTGCGGTTCTCGACGATGTCGTGGCCGCAGACGGGACACGGGCCCAGGTTGGCCCGCGGGATGCGGACGTCCTTGAGCTTGGCGTCGAGGTCGGCGACCGTCGACTCGGCGAAGCCGCGGATGTCCGCCATGAACTTCTTGCGCGAGTCCGCGCCGGCCTCGATGTTGGCCAGCCGGTGCTCCCACTCACCCGTGAGGGCCGGCGAGGTCAGCGGGTGGTCGTCGAGCAGGCGGATGACGTTGAGACCCTTCTCGGTGGCGACCAGCGCGCGTGCGTCGCGCTCGATGTAGCCGACGTCGATGAGCCGCTCGATGATCGCCGCGCGCGTGGCCGGCGTCCCGATGCCCGACTCCTTCATCGCCTCACGGGCGTCGTCGTCGTCCACCAGCTTGCCGGCCGTCTCCATGGCCCCCAGCAGCGACGCGTCCGTGAAGCGCCGGGGCGGCTTGGTCTCCTTCTCCAGCGATTCGACGCGCCTGGTGTCGACGTCCTCGCCCTGCTCAAGCTTGGGGAGCTGCTGCTCACCGCCCTCGTCGTCCTCGTCGCGGCGCTCGCCCTCGGCCTCCTCGCCGTAGACGCCGCGCCAGCCGGGCACGACCAGGACCTTGCCGCGCGTGCGGAAGAGGTGGTCGGCCACCGTCGTCTCCACGCGCGTGTTCTCGAAGACGGCCTCGGGATGGAAGGCGGCGAGGAAGCGGCGCGCCACCATGTCGTACACGCGCCGGTCGTCGGCGTTCATCTTCTCGAGTGAGTGCTCGGAGCGGGTGGGGATGATCGCGTGGTGGTCGCCGACCTTCTCGTTGTTGACGACGCGCGCGAGTGGTAGGAGGTCCAGGCTCGTCACGTACGCCGCGCCCTTGGAGTACTCGGCGTTGTGGCCGACCAGCTCGGCGGTCGGCTTGATCTCGCCGACCATGTCGCTGGTCAGATAGCGCGAGCTCGTCCTCGGATACGTCAGGGCCTTGTGCTGCTCGTACAGGCGCTGCGCCGCGCCGAGCGTGCGGCGCGCGGAGAAGCCGAACCGGGTGTTGGCCTCGCGCTGGAGCGAGGTGAGGTCGTAGAGCAGGGGAGCGCGCTCCCTGCGCTCCGTCTTGTCGAGCTTGGTGATCGTGCCGCGCTGGCCGCGGACGGCGGAGACGACGGCGTCGGCCTCCGCGGCCGTCGCCAGGCGCGGGTTGGGACCAACGTGCAGGCGGCCGTCGTAGACGCGCTGAGGGTCGACCTCGAAGGTGGCGTCGACGAGCCAGTACTGCTCGGGCTTGAAGGCGCGGATCTCCTCCTCGCGCCGGGCGATCAGCGCCAGCGTCGGCGTCTGCACGCGGCCGAGCGACACGGCGCCGTCGAACGAGGAGCGCAGCCTGATCGTGGCCGCGCGCGTCGCGTTCATCCCGACGATCCAGTCGGCCTCCGAGCGCGACCGCGCCGCCTGCTCGAGCAGTTCGAGCTCCTCCGCCGGGCGCAGATGGGCGAAGGCGTCCTCCATCGCGGCCTTCGTCATCGACGACAGCCACAGCCGCTTGACGTCCTTCTTGGCCCCGGCCTTCTCGTATGTGTAGGCGAAGATCAGCTCGCCCTCGCGCCCCGCATCACAGGCGTTGATGACGACGTCGACGTCGTCGCGCCGCAGCTGCCTGGTCAGGACGCTCATCTGCTTCTTGGAGCGCTCGTCGCGGATGACGAGCTTGAAGCGGTCGGGGACGATCGGCAGGTCGGCCATCCGCCACTTCTTGAACTTGTCGTCGTACTCGTCGGGCTCGGCGAGCTGCACGAGGTGGCCGACGGCCCACGAGATGACGTGCTCAGGGCCCTCGAGCAAGCCCTCGCTCTTGGCGAACGGCCCGGGCAGCACGCGAGCGAGGTCCGTGCCCACGGACGGCTTCTCGGCGATGACCAGCGTCTTGCCCATCGGGTGCGCAGCGTAGCTACGGCGCGCACGGCCCGGTGCCGACCGGCCCGTGCGCCCCGGCCATCGCGGCGCGCACGACGGCGTTGGGCACGCCGAACCCGCCGTGGCGCCGCGTGCCCGCGGTCGCCGCGAACACGGTGGTCAGCACGCGGCCGGCGCCGTCGACCAACGGGCCACCGGAGTTGCCGTGGCGCACCACGCCGCGGAGCGACACCAGCTCGCGCAGCAGGGGCCCGTTGCCGTAGGCGTCCTGGGCGAGCGCGCGGGTCGTCGCGCCGATGCGCGCCGCGCGCACGCTGTACGGGCCGTTCTCCGGGAAGCCGAGGATGGCGCCCGCCACACCGGACGGCGGGTCGCTGCGCAGCGGCAACGAGGGCGCGCTCAGGCCGTTGACGCGCAGCAGCGCGATGTCGTTGCGCGCGTCGAAGGCGACGGGCTGGGCGGACAGCTTCGGCCCCGTGCCGCGCACCTGGACCGTCGTATCGCTCTCGCCCGCGACGACGTGCGCGTTGGTCACCACGACGCCACCGGGGGCGACCCAGCCCGAGCCCTCGATGCCCAGGCCGCACGCGGTGCCGAGAACACGGACCACGGACGCGCGGGCGGCCTGGACCTGCGGGTCGCGGGCGATCCGCGCGTTGGGCGGCGGGACGTCGGCGCGCGGCCCGTTGAACGACGGCAGCGGGTCGAAGCGAGCGAGCGCGTGGAGGATCGCCCCGGACGGCGGCAGGGCGTCGTTGAGCGCGCGCAGGACCACGGAGCGCTGGACCGTGCGGCGCAGGTCGCGCTGCCCGGGCAGCTGGAGCGCCACCGCCCCGGCGATCCACGCGATCCCGAGCGCCACGGCCGCCGCGAGCGCCCCGCCCAGCAGGCCGTCGATCGAGCCGATCCCCGGCAGGCGGGAGGTCCGGGAGCGCACCGCGTGGCCCACGCCCTCGAGCCCGGTCGCCAGCAGGCCGCCGCCCATCAGCGCTCCGACGAGGCCGAACATCGGCGCGTAGGGCGATCGCGCGCCGTCGGGCAGCAGCAGCGGCCCGAGCCGCGTTCCGAGGAAGGCGCCGGCCGCGAACCCCGCCAGCGAGAGCCCGCCCGCCAGAAATCCCTGCTGCCACCCGGCGTACGCCAGGGCGAGCGTGAACGCGACGATGATCCAATCCACGGTGGTCACGGGTGCACCATGAAATACCGTTCGGGCCACGGTGGCCCAGCCGGTCCCCTCCTCCGCGCAGCTGCGGCGCCGCCGCGCGGCCCCGATCGCCGCGGCCGCGATCGTTGCGTTCGCCGCCGGGCTGGTCATCGGAGCGGGCCACCAGTCGGGCGCGCAGAAGGCCGCACAACGCTACGCGGACGCCTGGGCGCACTCCGACTGGGCGCGCATGTACACGCTCAGCGACGCGACGAAGCGCGGCACGTCGGTGGCCGAGTTCACGGCCGCCTACAGCGGAGCCGCGGGCACCGCGACGGCCACCCGCTTCGCGTTCGGCCATGTCGGCAAGGAGCGCAACGGCGCCATCGACGTGCCCGCGACCGTGCAGACGCGGATCTGGGGCACGGTGAAGGCCACGCTCCGCCTGCCCATGACCGGCGAGAAGGTCGCCTTCCAGCCCGACGCGCTGTTCCCCGGTCTGCTTCCGGGCGAGCGGCTCGGACGCCGGACGGCGCTGGCCCCGCGCGCGTCGATCCTGGCCCGCAACGGGACGCCGCTCGCCACCGGCCCCCAGCGGACATCGCCGCTTGGCTCCCTCGCGACGTCGATCGCCGGCCAGATGGGCGACCCGCCGCCCGACCGCCTCGCGGCGCTGCGCGCCCGGGGCGTGCCGGACGGGGCGAAGGTGGGAATCGGCGGCCTCGAGCGGGCGTTCGACGACCGGTTGCGCGGCCTGCCCGGCGGGGACCTGCTCGCGGGCTCGCGGATCCTGGCGCACGCCGCACCACGCCGGGGACGCAGCGTGCGGACGACGATCGCCCCCAAGGTGCAGCAGGCGGCCGTCCTGGCGCTCGGCGGGCGGCTGGGCGGCGTGGTCGCCCTGCGGCCCCGCACCGGCGAGATCCTCGCGGCGGCGGGCATTCCGTTCAGCGGGCTGCAACCGCCCGGGTCGACGATGAAGATGGTGACGGTCACCGGGGCCCTCGAGGCCGGCATCACGACGCCGACGACCGCCTATCCGGTGCAGACGCAGGCGCTGCTGTCCGGTGTCCCGCTCCAGAACGCGAACGGCGAGGCGTGCGGCGGCACGCTTGCGCAGGCGTTCGCGCAGTCGTGCAACTCGGTGTTCGCGCCGCTGGGGGCCAAGCTCGGGGGCAAGCGGTTCGTCTCGATCGCCGAGCGCTTCGGCTTCAACGAGGACCCGGGGATTCCGGGCGTCGCGACGAGCGGCCTGCCTCGCGCCGACCAGATCGGCGACGACCTCGCCGTCGGCTCGTCGGCAATCGGCCAGGCGAAGGTCCAGGCGACGGCGCTCCAGATGGGCCTCGTCGCGGCGGCGATCGGGATGCACGGCCGCCGCCCGCGCCCGGTGCTCGAGCTGGGCCGTCGGCGCTCGACTGTCCGGGCGACGTCCGCGAGGGTCGCCGCGATCGTGGAGCGCCTGATGGAGGGCGTCGTGAGCTTCGGCACGGGCACGGCGGCGGCCATCCCCGGCGTCCCGGTGGCGGGCAAGACAGGCACCGCTGAGCTCGTCGACACCCGCGTCGCCCCGGGCCAGCCGATCCCGCCGCCGAACCCGGCGAACACCGACGCCTGGTTCGCGGCCTTCGCCCCGGCGGGCAAGGGGACGCCGCGCGTCGCGGTCGGCGTGCTGCTCGTCCACGCGGGAGCCGGCGGAGCCTCCGCGGCGCCGGTGGCGCGCGACGTGCTCATCGCGGCGCTGAAGTAGCCGAGCGGGGGCCCTAGACGTCGAGGTCGATGCGCGCCGTCTCGGCGCCCTGGCTGATGGTGAGCTCCATCGGGCGGTTGTCGAACGAGCGGTACTTGACCTTGAAGAGCAGCAGCTGGCCGCCGATCGAGTAGTTGATCTGCGCCGGCGTGTCGAGCCGCGGCAGCTGGCCGTGGCCCGGAATCTTGCCGCCGCGATAGGCGTACTGGTTGGTCTGGTCGAGCGGCACCGGGGTGTACTTGTTCTCCTCGGCGTCACTCACCACGAAGGTATCGGTGGCCGGCAGGGCGTTGCCGTGGTTGTTCTGGACCAAGACGAAGATCGCGAACCAGGCCTCGTCGGGGTGCAGCACGCGCTCGGCGGGTGACAGTCCCTGAAGGTACGCGCGGTCCTCGTTGTCGGCCGGGTTCAGCTGGCGCGAGATCTGCACCTGGTACTTGAGGTTGCCGACGTCGAGGTAGGTCCCCTCGGTGTCGCCGAAGTGCTGGACGCTCTTCTTGTTGCCACAGCCGGCGGCGCCCATCGAGAGGGCGAGCACTGCAACGAGCGTGGCGAGGCGGATCGGCAGGCGCACGGCGGCGGGCATGCTATCCGCCGAACGGGCTCAGCGGCCCGCGACCGTCACGCGCTCGCCGCGGCCCTCGCCCTCTTCGAGGATCGAGCGCAGCCGCTTCAGGGCCTTCGTGTTCTTGCGCCGGAAGAACCCGCGCGTGCCCAGCTTCTCGAGCAGCCGATCGGTCGCCGTTGCCGGCTCGCTGGCCATCGTGAACTCGACCCGCGTCGTGCCACCGGGGCCCGGGTCGAGCGTGTACACCCCACGTGTGCGGATCCGGTTGAACTTGCCGGTGCGCCCCGCCTCGACGATCCGCCTCGGCGGCTCGACCTCGACCAGCGTCGAATCCGCGCCGTTGAAGCGGTTCAGCGGCATCTTCACTCTGAAGCGAGCGCCGGCCCCCTTGCCGACCGGGTCCTCGCGCAGGAGGTGCCAGTCCACGAGGTAGTGGTCGGTGAACTCCGCGTGGTTGGCGATGTCGAGGAGATACGCGTAGATCTCCTCGCGACGCCGCGCGATCGTGACGGTGACCGAGACCGGGTCCATGCCCGGCGGAGTCTAGGCAGCGACCCGCTGGACGGTTCGGTCGTGCTCGCAGTGGTGCACGACCTCCTCGGTCTCCGGCGCCTGGCGCCGCCGCGGGCGACAGAGGTCGCACACGAGGATGCCGCGGTCGTAGCGGTGCACGTGCTCGCCGAAGAGCGGGGTTCGGCCGCAGTCCGCGCACTGGTCGCGCTCGGCCGTGAGCAGGCCCACGCCCTTGCGCAGCAGCAGTCTCTCGAGCGCAGAACGTGGGGCCATGCAGGGATGTTCGGCGGGCGCGGAAAAGCTCCTTCCGAGGTTTGCCAGCGAGCACCCCAGGGAATACCATTACGCCACTTCGCAGGTGCGGCGGCGGGGTGGTTCGGAGACGGGTCAGTGGTTCCCCACGGGGGATAGGAGGGGTGGGATATGGAGTCTTTGATGGCGGGCACGCTGGCAGGGACCGGCTCGTTCCGTTGCGAGGAATGCGGCTACGTCGTGACCCTGGCCGGGGCCGACGCGCTCCCGGACTGCCCGGGATGCGGCGGACGCGCGTTCGTGCGGGCATCGCTCTTCGGCGCCGGACGCTTCGACCGCGAGCCGGCCCCGCTCCGCACCGAGGACGAGCAGGCCGAGTGGCTCGACCGTGCACGCGGAGAGCTGCCTGGCCCGGGCCTGTTCTTGGCGTACGAGTACGGCGACGACGTCTGCGTCGTGCCGCTGACGCGCGAGTGGACGCGCATCGGGCGCTCGCTGGCGGCCGACGTGCGCTTCGACGACCCGACGGTCAGCCGGCGCCACGCGCTCATCGTGCGCCAGGCTGATGGCGTGCGCGTGCTCGACGACCGAAGCCTCAACGGCGTCTTCGTCAACGGCGAGCGCGTCGACTGGCGCGCCGTCCAGGACGGCGACGAGATCCTCGTCGGCCGCTACCGGCTGGCCTATCTCGTGGCCACGGACGTCGCGGTCGCCGCCGCCGGGCCGGACGCGGCCGAGGCCTAGCGCCTCCGGCGCCAGCGCCGCGCTAGGGTCCGGCCGGATGGCCGAGACGATCGCGGTCCTGTCGCAGAAGGGCGGCACGGGCAAGACCACGACGGTCCGCACACTGACGGACGTCCTGCGTCGCTGCGGGCTGGAGGTCCTCGCTGTCGACCTCGACCCGCAGGGCAACCTCTCGGACTACTTCGACGTCGAGCCCGACGCCGAGCCGACCATCGGCGACGTGCTGAGCGGCCGCGCCAAGGCAGCCGATGCGGTGCACGACGGGATCATCCCCGCGAACCTCGGGCTCGCCGAGGCCGAGCTCGCGCTCGGCGGCAAGATGGGCCGCGAGCTGACGCTCAAACGCGCGCTCAAGGAGGTCCCCCGGCCCTACGACCTCGTCCTGATCGACTGCCCGCCGGCGCTCGGCCTGCTGACGGTCAACGCGCTCGTCGCCGCCGACCACGCGCTGCTGTCGGCCGAGGCGCAGTACTTCGCGATGCAGGGCGTCGACCAGGCCCTGGAGGTCATCGAGCTGGCCCGCGACGGGCTCAACCCCGATCTGGAGTGGCTCGGCGTCGTGCTGAACATCGCCGACATGCGCACCGTCCACTCACGCGAGGCGTTGGCGTCGCTTCAGGAGCACTTCGCCGACAAGGTCTTCGAGACGACCGTGCGCTCGTCGATCGCCTACGCCGAGTCCGCCGAGCGGGCGGTGTCGATCCTCGACTACCGCCCCGACCTCGGCGCCGACTACCTCGCGCTCGCCGACGAGGTGCTCGTCCGGCT